>JBAIXL010000165.1:0-13865 GCA_037916685.1 Methanolinea tarda | reverse complement strand
GCTATCCTCTTTGGCCCCTTTCTCACCGGAGTATTGGGAATCATCGTCCTGCTGTACCAGGCATTATTTCTCGCCCATGGGGGCCTCACCACCCTCGGAGCAAACGTGTTCTCCATGGCCATCGCCGGACCCTTTCTGGGGTATGCGATCTATCGAAGTGGGAAGGCTCTTGGAGCGAACCCTTTCGTTCTCGTATTTCTGGCGGCCGCATCAGCCGATCTGTTTACCTATGTCGTCACTTCGCTCCAACTTGCCCTTGCATTTCCGGCTGAGATGGGAGGTATCACAACTTCGTTTGTGACTTTTGCCGCGATCTTTGCCATTACCCAGGTGCCTCTGGCCATCATGGAAGGCGTCATCATCGCCCTCACCTTCAAGTACATTATTCAGGCACGGTCGGATATCCTGCTGAAACTGAATGTAATGACCGCCGAGCAGGTGAAACGGGTGCAGGAGTCATTTGCATGAAGTATACCCTTGAGCTGATTACCCTCCTCGTGATTCTCACCTTTGTCGCATTCTTTCTTGCACAGGATGCGTTCCGATCCTCCGGGGCGGAAGCCTGGATTGGGACAGATGATGCGGCATCGGAGGTTATAGAATCCTCTGGATACCGGCCATGGGTCTCCCCCCTGTGGAAGCCACCGAGCGGGGAGATCGAGACCTTGTTGTTCAGCCTCCAGGCGGCGGCGGGGGCACTTGTCATAGGGTACTTCTTTGGATACTATCGGGGAAAGGCAGTGCGTCCTAAGTCTCCCTGACAGGAGACCCTTCGTCCAGACGGGTACGGTTCGATTCACCTATGATGGAACAATATTTGGAGGGATATGCACAGGCGAGTCCCTTACGGGATGTCGACGCTCGCCTGAAACTCCTGGCAGGGACCGGTGCGATCATCATCACCTTGCTTGCCGGCAGTCCGTGGGCCCCCCTGTTCATCGCCGTGACCATGTCGGCCGTGACTCTCCTGGTGGCCAGAATCCCGGCGCGGGTGTATGCATCCCTCCTCCTTATACCGCTCTCCTTCGCCGCATTTTCCGTCATCGTCATCCTTTTTGTCACCGGGAGAGGGGAACCCCTTCTGACCTTCCACGTGGCAGGGATCTCTCTCGTGATCACCACCGGTTCAGCAAATCTTTCCCTGCTGTTGCTGGCACGGACGTTCGGAGGCATGTGCTCGCTGTTTTTTATCGCTCTCACCACCCCGATGATCGAGATCTTTTCCACCATGCAATCCCTGCGTCTCCCTCAGGTGGTGGTCGATCTGTCCATGCTCATCTACCACTTCATCTTCATTCTCATCGGGGAGGTGATCGCCATTTATAATGCGCAGACGATCCGTCACGGGTATACCTCCCTCAAGGGATCGGTTCGTTCGCTGGCCATGCTGGGTGGAATGCTCTTTATACGGGCCTGGCGCCAGGGTGAAGAGCTCATTACGGCGATGGATGCACGCTGTTATGACGGCAGGCTGGAACTACCGGGGACAGAGCACCGAACCGGCCCCCTCGCCATGAGTGGGGTCGGTCTGTATCTGGCGGTCTGTGTACTGATTGCATGGATCACCTACGGAATGGAGGTGTGGTGAGTGGAGAGCCCCGTCCCCATTCTCATGTTCGATCATGTCCGCTATGCATACCCGAACTGCCCCGACTCTCTTTCGGATATCACCTTCTCTCTGGAAGCCGGGTTAAAAGTGGCAGTGGTGGGTCCCAATGGGGCAGGAAAAACCACGCTGCTTCTGATGTGTAACGGAATTCTGCAGCCGAGCGCAGGGAGGGTGCTTCTGCGGGGAATCCCCCTGCACTATACCGCCGCGGCGCTGCGCGAAGTAAGGAAGACGGTCGGGTTTGTATTTCAGAATTCGGATACCCAGCTCTTTGCTCCCACCGTGTACCAGGATGTGGCGTTCGGCCCAGTGAACCTAGGCATGCCTCCGGAACGGGTGAGAAAGAATGTGGCAGATGCTCTCCAGGCGGTGGGACTTTCCGGATACGAAAGAAGACTGCCCCATCAGCTGAGCAGCGGGGAGAAGAAACGGGCTGCCATCGCCGGCACCCTTGCCATGCATCCCGAAATTCTCGTCTTTGACGAGCCCACCAGTTCACTCGATCCCGCGGGGGCCTCGGACCTGATGGAACTCCTGGATGAGCTGAATGCGACGGGTACCACGATCATCATCTCCACCCATGACGTAGAGCTAGCCTATCACTGGGCGGACCGGATCGTCCTGATGAACCGGGGCACCGTACTCCGGACCGGCGCTCCGGAGGAGATCTTCACCGACCCCACCCTCATCGCCACCTCGAATCTAAGAATGCCACCGCTGCTGGAAGTGTACGCAGAACTTCGTCACCGGAACCTGGTGGAAGCGACCGATGCCCCAAAATCCGTGCTCCAGCTGGTTAATTCCCTGGAACAATCGATATCGTGGGATTCACGAATTCAGCCGATAGGATCCATCACTCTCTGTAATGTCGATTCCCTCACCGCAGGTGATATCCAGGATTGGATTGCCAGAAACCCTGGAGTGCGCCGGGGTGCGATGGGAACCAAGGCCAAGCGCCTCGCCGAAGAAGCATCCCTGTCCCTTGATTTCACCTATGGTGTGATTGACCGGTGTATCCTTCGGGCCCTCATCGGGGAATCCTCGCTGATCCTCACGACCGGCGCCATGATCCCGCGGGCGCAACGACGCATCCAGGAATATAATACAGAGGCAGGGATTGAGATCCCTCTGTACTCATGTTCCCAAGCAGGCCCTGACAACAAGGAGTCACCCTGAGCAAGAGGAAGAGACGTTCCGGGATCACCTAAAAAGGGGAATGTGGAAGGATTTATTTCCATTCCCACATCTTGTCATGATACGTTCCGTCTTCATTAACCTCGATCTCAAAGACGAGAGCCACATGGTTGAGGCGGGATAGGGAGGGAGCCGTGGTCTGGAGGTAGCGAACCCCCCGTACACTCCAGCCGGGTTTGGATCTCGGTATACTAATACCGGAGCCCCAGAGTTTTACTTTTTCTCCTTTTTTGGTCATCATGATCGCATGTCCTTTGGTATACATGCCCCCCTGAGGTTTTTCCCGGGACCAGGTCGTAGAGATGAAACTGACTTCTTCGCCCAGCATCTTTCCCCTGGCCTCCATGGTCCTCTCGATCTTCATCTCCCCACCGTGATGTCTGGGGAGTCGGACTCCGGTCTGCCTTCCGGTCAATTCTCCTACCGTTTCGCCGATCATTTCGATCACCACGGGCAGGAGGAATCTGCTCATTCAAATAGCTTTCTCTATTTTCCATACGCGTGTCGGACCGTCATTTCAGGTCGATGATGCTCCAGTCTGGGAGCAAAACCGGGGCGTACTTTTTAAGGAAAGAACAATAAGGCAACTATCGTAAGGAGAATGAACTATGCCCAAAAAACTGTTGGACTATTTTAATAAGTCGCCACGGATCGGAGCCCTGAGCACCGCAGACAAGAGTGGTAAGGTGGATTGTGCCGTTTTTGGATCGCCCCGCATGGTCGACGACCGGACCGTGGTCATGGGCCTGGGGAAAAACCGCACCTTTGCGAATCTCCAGGAAAATCCCCATGCCGTGTTTCTGATCATGGAACCCGGAAAGACACCCATGGACTGGAAAGGTATCCGGGTCTATCTGAAGATGAAATCGAGCGCGACCTCGGGACCCCTGCTGGAAAATTATAAAAACCAGATCGCACAGGCGGTGGGTAAGGAGGCGGCACAGATGATCTATGCATCTGTCACATTTGAAGTCACCGAGGTCCGCCCTCTTATGGACATCGGGCAGGGATGGGAAAAGTCTATCTGACTTTTTCCTGTTTTCCCGAAAACAGCCCACAATCCCTTATATATGAGGAATCGGCAGAGGGTATGTGTGAGTAAGCATGCCGACCTTTCTCCTGATCTCCCGGCACAGTCCGGAAAGCTGCTGGATGTTTAACGAAAAGAGTCGCAGAATCCACTCCAATCTTTTCCATGCACTGGAAGATATTCTTAAAAAATATCAGATCACGCTGAAGGGCTGCTGGTTTGATCTCACCGGCCACACGCTCTATGAAGTGTATGACGCCCCAAGCCTGGAGGCATTTCAGAAGATGGGCATGGAGCCGGCGATTGCTCCCTGGGCTTCCTTCAATACCATGGAGATTATCAATGTCACTCCTCTCGAAGAGATGAAGGGGATGCTGTAACCGCCATCCACGTCTGCCGCTTTTTGCGACAGGATTCCCAGGTCAGCCCACACAGGCGGTGACAGAAATTACCCCATTCTGACCTGTATGGGACGGATAGCATGCCGGTGACGGCCAGTTTGTACCTCTCTTACGCATACGTGGGGTTCAAGGATGGTTGAAGAAATACCGAACCAGGATGCGTGGCAGGAATCTGATCCCTCTGTTCTTCTTCCTGGATTTAGATGGGGGTTTTGCGATCGGATAGAGCCGCTATCACCAATCGGTCGGAACCGAATTATCACTTTTATCCCGCACGCAGCGGAAAAAGAATTGGTCGGGAGGCATCAACCCTCCCGTACAGAACCATGCGAATTATCCCGGTCTCTCTATCTTTCCGAACCGGTCCATCACCCAGCGGGTACCGAAATACGCCAGGATTCCGAGGATCACAATGGGCACCTCCACTTCATAGATCCCGGCAACCGTGGAGGTATTGATGTACGTGGTCAGCGGTGGCAGCATACCGTCCAGGAGGGTTTTATACAGGATCGAATAGACCAGGTAACGGATCTTTCCGGATGTCACGGAATATACGACCAGGACCGACGCAAAGACATGGACCATCAGTACGAACGCCCTCTCAAGAATGGCGGCAAACGCCACCACGGTCGGGGCATTCAGGGGGGCCTGCTGTGCGGGAGATAACGTCGATGCAAGGGAAGGATCCAGAATAAAGACTATCAGGTTAAGCAGTGTCTGTATCCCCAATACGATTGCCTCGGTAGCCCCAAAGCCGATACCGAAGGCAAGGGCCTGGTCCAGGTTCATGGTGCGGAAACGGGTATATCTCACTCCCAGGTAGCTGAGTCCCGATTCCAGAAGCCCTGTACGCAATCCCACGTAGAGCGAAAGCCCCCCAAGTGCGACAAGAGGCCCGTATGAATAGAGGAAGAGGTAGAACGGGGTGGTGATGGTGAGATCCATGAGGAGCTTGATCCCGATGGCGATCGCCCAGATAAGGGCACCAAGCCCAAAATAGATCCCTGCGACACCCGTCTTCTTCCGCCAGTAATAGAGCGCGATCGCTCCGACCAGTATCATTCCTATGGGGGAGATGAGCAAGAACGAATTTACCATACGTCGCACATGAAACCCGGGCCATTAAAAAGTTTGGGATACGAGAATCCCGGGATGGTCCTTGCATGGGGCCGTTTGATGGAAATTTCCTGAACATTGTGTCCACGGGAGGAACGGACAAATGTTCCATTTTCAGGTGAAGTATAACGGGAAAAACAGTGGGGTCTATTCCGCCCGCAGCGCCTCGATCGGATTAAGATTGGAGGCCTTCCATGCGGGATAGGCACCGGATAGCAGGGTCACCAGAATCCCTACCACCATCGCGTTTCCTATGGGCAACAGACTCGGAACGGAGAAGAAGAACTCCGTATTGGACACGATGACCACGGTGATCCCGTACCCGATCCCGAGGCTGACGATCGATCCAATCGCCGCGCCTATCACTCCCAGGATCAACGCTTCATAGAGGAACATCCGCCGTATTTCTTTTCGCTGGGTCCCAATACTGCGGAGAATCCCTATCTCATGGACCCGTTCGGTCACTGACATCATCATGACATTGAAAATTGCAACCGCTGCCACCAGCAGTGAAATCGCCGCGATGGCGGTCACAAAAGCCGTTATCTGTCCCAGGGTAGCGGTGATGGTGGAGAGAAGGCTGCCGCTGTCAAAGATGCTCACCACGTTCTTCCTTCGGTTCAGGCTCGTATTTATCGCCGTATGGGCCGATTGCAGGTCATCGATGTTGGACACCACCACATTGACCTGGTCGAATTCCCCTTCCCCGCCATAGAAACCGGTATACCAGCGCTCCGGGGCGATGATCGCGGTGTCGGAACTGAGATCGACCGAAAGACCCCGCTCCTTGAGAATGCCGGAGACACGGACCGTCTCCTGACCGGTCTCTGTGCGTCCGATCTTGATATGATCGCCGACCTTGAGATCAAAACGACTGGCAAGGGTGGGACCCACCAACACGGAACCGGTGGACCGGGGATAGGTTCCGGTCTCGAGGGGGAGGATCTTTGGCATCACCTCTGGATTCATTCCATAGATCGAGGCCGCCCCCTGTTTATTCCGGACCGTCACCAGGTCGCTGGTGGCATAGAGGTAGTACACCGTTCCGAATTTTCCGGCTACCCGCTGGATCTCCTGGAAATCGGACCGGGTCAGGGTGGCCGCAGAGGCTCCTCCACCCCCGCCTCCAAAGCCCCCGAACCCTCCTGTCCCCGTGTACGGCCGCACGACAAGGACGTTGCCCACTGAGGAAAGCTGGGAGGTGACCACCAGATCGAGATTCGCACCCATGATCCCGATGGAGGCGATGGAGATCACTCCGATGATGATCCCGAGGCTGGCGAGCAGGGACCGTAGCCCGTGCAGGCGGATGCTGCGAAGGGAGAGGGTGAAAATGATATTCATGTGGCAATCCTCCCATCCCGCAGAAGGATGTGGCGATGGGCAAAGGCAGCCACGGCCACGTCATGGGTCACCACGATGATGGTTCGTCCCTGTCGATTCAGTTCATCGAGCATGTGCATGATCTGGGTGCCGGTCGCCGAGTCCAGGTTTCCCGTGGGTTCATCGCAGAGGAGGATCCTTGGGTCATTTACCAGGGATCGTGCGATCGCCACTCTCTGCTGTTGGCCTCCGGAGAGTTCCGAGGGTTTGTGCCGGGCGAGCTGGGGATCGATTCCGACCTGCTCAAGGAGTGCCCCCACCTTTCCACTCTCATCCGGGCTGCGGTGTTTCATCAGATAGGGATACTCCACGTTTTCATACGCACTGAGAAGCGCGATCAGGTTGAAGTTCTGGAAAATGTATCCGATCGCATTCAGACGCAGGGCAGTAAGGTCCTCATCATCCATTTCGCTGATATCCTTCCCGTCGATACGCACGGCTCCCGAAGTAGGCACATCCAGACAGCCGATCTGGTTTAAGAGAGTTGATTTCCCGGACCCGGAAGGTCCCATGATCGCCACAAACTCCCCTTCCTGTATCTGCAACGACAGGTGATCGAGGGCAACCACATCCCCCGAGGGCAGGGAATAGATCTTGCTGACATCGTCCAGCTCGATCACGGGAGGCTTGATCATCGGACCAGGACTCCTTATTTGCGGGATTTCCGGCGGAAAAAGCCTCTTCTCCAGGCCACATAGACCCCGATTCCAATCACGATAAGGATTAGGGCCGGAAGGAGGATACCGGCGAAGAATCCCGGATTTCCGGTGGTCATGGTGCCGACGTTCAACCCTCCTCCTGCCAGATTCACTTGCGTGGTCTTCTGGAAACTGTTCCCGTCCACATCCTTGTAGGTGACCACGAGGGGAATCTCGGTAAGATTGGACGCCGTAAAGGAGATCTCAAAGCTGGACAGATCATCCGGCTGGAGAGATCCGATCGGGGATACCGGGTTGGGATCGACGGGCCGGGCTGGTGGACCCACGGTGACCACAACCCCCCTTGCATCAGAGAGGCCTGCATTGGTTACGTCACCGGTCAGGGTATATGTCTCTCCTGACCGGGAGAGCTGGAAATTATTAACCACCGGATCGGCCCGGGTTTTGTCGGTTCCGAAACTGATCGGTACGGTGACGGTGGAGAGATGGTCGTTCATGCCGTTGCGGTAGTGTCCGTTGAACGTGAGCACGGTAGGAGACGAAGGGGTGATATTGAAAATGACCGTAATGGATTGGCCGGAGTTCAGGTCTCCGATGAAGTAACTCTTCTGGGTGAAGTTTATCCCTTCTCCTTCCGGCACGATGACGATCCCGCTTACCGAGTCCTCCCGGGGATTTCCCACCAGAAGGGAGATCCCATCAGTCCTGCCGGGCGAGAACGTCTCCGGTTTGGAAATCACCGAGAGCTGGAGTTCACTGCTCTCGACCTTGATGGGGACCGGGTACCGTAGACTGTCACTTCCCGGCTCCCGGAAGCCCAGGGAGAACAGAGGGTAATACACTCCATCCGGCGTATCTGCATCGATCGTATAGGTGAATGTCATCTTATTTCCTGCACCGAGCGTACCCAAAGAAAGGTAGGAGTCACGGTTCACCGCCGTGATCCCTTCTGAGAAGAAATATGCCGTCTCAAGAGGAACGCTCTGCGTTCCGGTATTGGCCACCTCGATATTGACAAGGCCTCGGTCTCCTCTCATCAGGACTGCAGGATCCAGTTGTACACTAGTCACGGTTACTTGGGAGGCGGCCGTGCCTGCCAGGGTCACATTGATCTGTGCGGCTACCGGAAATACCAGGCCTGCCAGGAGAAGTAGAACCAGGATCCAATAATATCGCATAGTCTCACCGAAGGCTGTACCAGCAAGGACCGAAAGAGGGCATCAAATGATATATAACTATTCCCTTCCCGAATTCGGGATCATGAACCATCCGCCCGGGTTCTGATCGCTATCGCGATTCTTAAAAGAAAAAAAGCAGGATCATTTATTTTTTCAGAAGATCGCGAATTTCGGTGAGTAACATGACCTCCTTGCTGGGTGCAGGTGGGAGTGCTTCCTTTTTCTCTTCCTTTTTCTGCACACGACTGACCTGACGGACGATGAGAAAGACCACCAGGGCGATGATCAGGAATTCGATGATCGTATTGAGGAACACCCCATAGGCGATGACGGGCGCTCCCGCGGCCTTGGCTGCGGTGAGATTTCCAAATCCCCTGCTGGACAGGTCCACGAACATGTTGGAGAAGTCCACCTTTCCCAGAGCCAGCCCGATGGGTGGCATAATCACGTCATTGACCAGGGAAGAGACGATTTTTCCAAATGCCACTCCGATGATGAAGGCGACGGCCAGTTCGAGGACGTTTCCCTTGGCGATAAACGCCTTGAATTCATCTACAAATCCCAAAGTATATCCACCAAGATTCAATCTTTTTTGCCGCTATTTATCTCTGACACAACGGATTTTTACTTCTAACCCGGGCTCTTGAATATCGCCTCGCCATGGTTCGTGATTTCAGTTCCGGTCCGATCCCTACCATTCTTCCAGGGAGGGACCAGGACATCCGTTTCAACCATACGGACCGGAAAAGGACGTTGGGGATGAACTAAGACAACTTTTTCACGTCTCAAGAAGCCCCGATCTCCAAATCGCAGGAGTTTTCACGGATGCACAATATGCCGCCCGGGCTATCCGGCATACCGAGCAAATGATCTGAAATGGGTTCAATGACCATGAACACAGGTGAGAGGGCGGCTAAAACTGGTATTCTGACCGTTTCCGAACCATAAAACCATTGAATGAAGGGGCCCTTATCCGGTGGAGGGTCCCATATCGGGACGGGCGTTGCCCAGAACCCCGAGCTTTCTCATCGCATCCTCCTCATCCTGATGGGCAATGAAGAGGAGGATCTGCGGTTCCGGTCCCGTCTTCTGGACCAGGTAGGAGACATCGAATTCTATCAGTCGATCTCCTGTCTTTTCGAAGGTGACACCCCAGTGAACCTTCACCAGGGAGTACAGGTCGCTGATCGGAAGTTCCTGAAGGGAGAGAATCTTCGCGGATGTCTGTCCCACGCTCCGATAGAAATCTGCCGCCTGATGGGCCATGGTGAGGAATTCCGCCTTACTTTGCGCGATTGCTCCTCTGGGACCGGCAGAGATGAAGGTATCCGCAAAAAATCCCGCACTCTTTTCAGTATCCAGCTCTGCGAAGGCCTTCTCGTAGCTCTCAAACATTCTTCGTACTGGATCTGGCTCCAGAAGCGTCTTCAATCGGTCCAGCATTTCTTCCCAGTTCCTCTGGGAATGCGCCCGCACAGTTTCGGTGGGATTGTTATCCTGGGTAAGCCGTACCCGGGTGCATGATCCTTCCTCTTTCAGTTCCACGGTCACGGTATGATAATGTTCAGAGGTGTCGGGAAGGCCGGACAGGGGGCTATAATGGGTATACTGGAGCAGATGCTCTGGCTCCACGCGGAGAAGAATACCGTGGTCTTTGTAGGGTCTTCCCTCCCATTCCCCGGACCAGGTGATGGGATGACCCTCCACCCAGTCGGAGAGGACGGTTGTTCCGAACATATACCGCGAGATCCTCTCGGGATCGGTCAGGGCCTCCCACACGACTCGTAGAGGAACACATATCCGGACATCGGAACAGGCGATATACCCCCGGTCACCCTCCCGTTGGGAAATCTTATGGCCGGCTCCTGCCAGAAATCCCTCCAGGCGATCCAGGGTCGCGGCGGCCGTCTCCTTCATTCCCGAACCGAGAACGAGATCTCGAGCTTCGATGGACTGAAAGATCATCTGGTCAGTCAAGAGTGTCCCTTCCTCCACTTCCTCGAAGGTAAGAGTCTCCAGGAGGATATACCCCGGAATTCCCTCGAATTCAAAGGTTTCGATGATCCGCCAGGGCGGCGTCACTTCGTGGTACACCCCATGAAAGGCGAACTGGTTTCCGGAAGGATCCCGCTGGACCACCCGCCAGACCCCTCCCGGACGGGGCTCCATCTTCTCCACCGTGGTAGAGAGGTCTTCAGGTCCCCACCACCGTTCCAGGATCGGGGGCTCCACATACGCCCGAAATACTTCACTCGGAGATGCATGGAACACCCGGGAGACCCGGATCTCGCGGCTTCGGGGTGGAGCCACCAGTCCAAACGACCCTTCCTGTTTGAGGAGTTCGGCCAGCTTATCGAATGACTCGTTCCATCCCCCGCGGGCGTTCTCTCGGTCCCTTCCCTCGGGCAGACCAAAATGCTGGAGGGTCACCGTTGTTCTGCTTCCGGTTCCCTCGAAGGTCACCCGGATCTCCATGGTCCTGGAGATCTCCGGACTCATACCGTAGTAGGTCGCCGGAACCGCATTGCCCTGCTCGTCGGCAAAAGAATCGGTCATCACCAACCGTTCCAACGGAACCACCAACTGGTACGTACCCACCGAACAGTAGGTTCGTTCCTCCGGCGATCGCATGCAGATAAAGTATCTGCCGCCTTCACGGGGATCGATCTCACTCACCGAGGTGGTGAACCCCCGGGGGCCCCACCACCGTTTCACCCGTTCCCGGTCGGTCCACGCATTCCATACCCCTTCCCGTGGAACATTAAAGGTGCGGGTGATTACCAGAACCTCCCCCGGTTCATCAATTTCCATCATAGGCATATGCTGATCAGGACAGGATCCCTTCGCCATGATATACGTTCCTGAGAACGAATTTTCGCTAGATTTATACCCGGATATAGGCAACGATTCCTGCCCGCAGACCCACGGATATGGGTCTAACTGTTGAGAAGGACTAATGCCCTGACATGCGCTATCTTCATCTGCATGCCGGAGCCTCCCGAGATCGAATGGTTTCCCCAGATCCGGGAGAGGTATATACCCAGCCGGATCATCCGATTGTTGCTGCCCCTGGTTTTGCTCGCCCTCTATTTCCTGGGGAGTTTCACGATTCTCCCTCCGGATAAGACCCTGATTCTGGGCAGCCTGATGATTGCGTACTACATCCCTCCCTCGGGCAAAGAGTCCATTGTTCCCGTGGGAATTATCCTGGGGATTCCCTGGTGGCTGATGGCGGTCACGGTAGTCGTCCAGGATGTAGTGACCTGTCTGTTTATGATCCTGAACCTGGATCTGGTGTTTCACATCCCCCGCCTGGGTTCATGGACCTACCGTTTTCTCTCCCGGGGACGGGAATTCCTTACCCGCTGGCCCTGGCTCTCCCGCTTTGGAATGTGGGGACTGGCGTTCTTTGTCCTTCTACCCTTCCAGGGAACGGGAGGGACGGGGGCACCCTTGGTCGGCTGGATGATGGGGCTGAGCCCCCGGAGAATTCTCTTTGCCGTGGGACTGGGAGCGAGTGTGGAGGCACTTTTTTTCGCTCTGGGGGCAGAGATCGTCTGGACGCTGATCTTCTCTAACTACCTGCTGGGCCTGGCGGTGTTGGGCGTGCTCGTCTTCATGGTATTCCTGGCCTACTATCTGTTCCGGGAACGAACCGAAGCGCTCTGACGTCGGACAGACGAACGAACTCATCTCGGACTCACTATGTCGGACCAGTTACGGTCAAATCCGATCCCAGCACAGAATTCCTCACTCTGGCAGGAAACCGAACTGCAGACTTCGCAGGGAGGGCAGATAACGCATTCCCGGGGACAGGTCGCCACCGAAAAGGAAGAGCAGTTGCGGGCCGGGCAGGGTGCAAACTCGCAGTCTGGAGGGACGCGACCCACCGCCGTGCCATCGGGACACACTTTGGCGTCCGCGGTGCATGCCGTCGGAGGAGTGTGTTGAAGGCAACCAGAGAATATGAGCATCATCCCCATCAGCAGAAGGAGTCGTTTCATGGATCATGCTTGATCTGGTTGCACCAAGTCGAAAAATGTGTCTGAATGATTTCTGGGAGCTCTGCCATTCAGATTCGGTTTATCGTCATGAACTTACCTGAAGAAACAGATCCCGGGTAGAATATTCTGGATCTGCAATTGATATCATAGAGGTGGTTCCAGACGGACACGAGGCGAGTTGGGAACATTGCTCGGAGGATGTTCACCTTTCTGAAACGGTACATCTCTCGGAACGCATACAGATGAATTGATTCTCGTTGCTGGCTCTTTGATGTTACCCTGGACGATGGGAAAAGGTCGCCGCAGGGTTCAGTGAGCCCATTGATTTGGTGAACTGGCCGTTCTCATCCAGATAAGGATGTACGAATGGAATTCCTTCAGGTTAGAGAAACGAATCCGTTCGACCGTTCCTCCTAGGCCGGAACTCGTTACTCTTTCTTGGGTTTCCGGTGCTGGGCTTGACCGGGCGCATCCCATTCATATGATTTGCATTGAGGGCACTGATCCGGGCGTTCGAGGTCTGTCGACCAGGTGTACTCACATTGAAGGCACTCCACGGTTTTCCATTTTGCGATGCCGTATTTCTTCTTCGTCATGATCTCCGCTCCCTGAGCCCGGAAAATACCTTTTTCCGACTGAAGAACTGTTACCATCCGGCCGAATATATATACGTTTCGTCGTCTGAGATCGGTAATGTCTTCATTGAATCCGCGGTATCCGATCGCATTTTATTCGTCTTCCCGGCAGAATTCTCAATCGGACCATAGCAGACCCTCAGAAGAACATCTGCACAAGCCCCATCGAGCCCGCCATCACCACGGAGATCGCGATCATCCAACCGATGGTCATACAGAGGATCGATAGCCAGCGATTCCAGCGGAATACCCACCCCACCACCGGACTTCCAAAGAGAGATTCCCGGAATCCAGATGATAGGTATGAGCATAACCGGTCCGTACCGCGTGAGATACGTCGCATTCTTCGTTCTATTTTCGACTTTCTTTAGCCACCCCGAGATACGGGGAGAAGATTGGGCAAACAGATCGCACGCTTCATAGATCCCATACATGCACCCGATCGCGATGGAGGTGGTGATCAGGAGGATATGTACCGGATTCATCCCCAAACCGATGCCCACCATCCCTACCGCCCCCTGGAGAGTGAGCGTGGAGGAGATCAGGAGAAATCCCGTAGAGATGGGAATGCCTACCATCATCCCGATAGCGAGAGGAACGATCACGATGGTAACGGCTGTGAAGAGTGCCAGTTCCACCAGCCTCCGTAGACAGAA
>JBAIXL010000164.1:0-1789 GCA_037916685.1 Methanolinea tarda | reverse complement strand
CCCAGTGTCGGGCTTGGTTCCTGGCTGGTGATGGCGCCAAATTTACAGACCTGGTAGCAGAGATGGCATCCCGGGCACAGGGTCGGCTCGATCATGGAGATCCCCTTCCGTTTCTTTCCATCCTTCGTCAATGCCATCTCTCCTTCCACTTTCTGGTAGGAGATGGCCGGACATCCGAGATTGACACAGGCCTTGCATCCGATGCACTTCGTGGAATCGATGCTGAGAGGTTTATTATAGTGTTTGAACTCCCTCCGCATGAGAATGCAGGGCCCCGTCGTGATGACCAGCGACGGTGCATCCCTTTCGACTTCTTCCTTGATCACCTTCTCCGTCTCCTCCACATTCCACGGGTTCACGGTCCGGATGCTCTCCACGCCCAGGGCCTTGCCGAGCTCGACAAAATCGATCTTATGGGTCTTTTCTCCGCGGATCGTATAGCCGGTCCCTGGATGCTCCTGAGATCCTGTCATTCCCGTCGTCCGGTTGTCGAGAAGAATGGTCGTGGAATAACCTTTGTTATAGACCACATTCATCAGGGGACCGATCCCCCCGTGGAGGAAGGTCGAATCGCCAATGACTGAGACAAACTTGCCTCTTCCGGCCTCTCCCATGGCCTTGGCCATTCCATGGCCCTGGCCGATGCTGGCACCCATGCAGATGCAGGTGTCGAGTGAACCCAGGGGAGGATAGGCAGCCAGCGTGTAGCAGCCGATGTCGCCGGTGGCGAAGAGTTTCAATTTCCGCAGCACATAGAACAGGCCGCGGTGGGGGCACCCGGGGCAAAGGTTCGGCGGCCGGGGAGGAAGAGCCTCTGCAAACACGGGCACCGGCGGTTTAAATTTCTTCCCTGCGATCCCTTTCTCCACGGTCAGGGGATTGTACTCTCCGCATACGGAGAAGAGGTTCTTTCCCGCCTTCGGCTTGAACCCCATGATCTTGATGTTTTCCTCCAGGAAGGGATCCAGTTCCTCCACGATGATCACTTTCTTCACCTTCTTGAAGAATTCGCCGATCAACTTCTGCGGAAGGGGCCAAACCATCCCCAGCTTGAGGTAAGAGTAATTCGGAAAGGTCTCCTTGGCATATTGATAAGAGATGCCCGCGGTGATGATGCCAATGGCCGGATCGTTGATCTCCATCCGGTTCCCGGGGAACGTTTCCGCGAATTCCTTCAGCTTGAGGAGACGTTCCTCCACCACCCGATGGCGGACGCGGGCATTCGACGGCAGCATCGTAAACTTCTCCATCTGTTTCTGGATCCCGAGGTTCCCCGGGGGAACGACCCGGTCTTGCAGTTCGACGATCCCCTTAGAATGAGAGAT
Organism: Methanolinea tarda; assembly: GCA_037916685.1. GTDB lineage: Archaea > Halobacteriota > Methanomicrobia > Methanomicrobiales > JACTUA01 > JAJRCM01. Next base: position 464 of record JBAIXL010000164.1, on the reverse strand, counting down.
CCGCGTGACGCCTCGAACCATGACCGGGGTATCAAACGTCTCGCTCATCTCAAAACCCAGTTTGATGAAATCTTTTGCCTCCTGGCTATCACTCGGTTCGAGCATAGGGATCTTGGCAAATTTGGCGTAGTTTCTGTTGTCCTGCTCGTTCTGAGAGCTGTAAAGTTCCGGGTCGTCGCAGCTGACAAGCACCAGGCCGCCTTTCACCCCGGTGTACGAAAGGGTCATCAAGGGATCAGCGGCAACATTCACTCCGACATGTTTCATCATTGCAATCGACCTTGCACCCGCCAAAGAGGCTCCAATCACCACTTCCAGAGCAATCTTCTCGTTGGGTGCCCACTCCGCATAGATATCCTTGTACGTCCTCCCGATGTTCTCCATGATTTCCGTGCTGGGAGTCCCGGGATAAGCAGCGGCAACCCTCACACCTGCCTCGTACGCTCCCCTTGCAATCGCTTCAT
>JBAIXL010000163.1:0-2127 GCA_037916685.1 Methanolinea tarda | reverse complement strand
ATACTCAGAGGAGATGGTGTACCCCCGATTCACAAGAGGTGACGATCAGGCAGAGTCACGAAATACCAAATATCCCTTCTGAACCAGTAAGCCAGTCACGATCTCATCCCATGCAGTGTCATCTAGTGTTGAGAGAGATCCTGCATGATCATCCCAGATCTGTTGTAATACCGCATCCTCGGTGCTGAGGTGCCGGGACCCCATGATCCTCCCCACTCGTCTTCCGCTTGAATCGAGGATCAGTATCCTCCAGCACCCGAACTCCCGGCATAGCTCCGGCCGGGTCTGGTGCACGATGCAGCAGACCCGGTTATGTACCGGATCTTTTCGTACGAACGGACACGCCTCCGGCCAATCTTCCAGAATACTTTGATCCTCAAACAGGGAGAGTTTGTCGGCATCGATCGTAACGAGAGTTCGCTCTCCATTGTAGACGTTGCGGATGCGGAAGGTGTGATTCCCGCAGTCTTCCTCGGTCTGATGGATCTGGTGCATGTGGCTGCAGCATTCCCCGCACTGCTGACAGAAAAAGGCCATGGAAGGACATCGATCCATGGGTGCGAGACAGAGATGAACCTTTCACCATGAGCATTGTGATTCGGTGACCACTTTCGAATCAGGAATCTCTATCACCCGACCCATATCTTCGCGATGATCAGCACCAAGCAGACAATCACGATGGATTGGGATACCAGGGTGATCCAGGTAGGGTTGTGGGACGCCAGTTCCACGATCTGCTGGCCGATTCCTTCTGTTTGGTCTTCATGATACAATCGGGAGAGACGGTAGAGACGGACGTACTGCCGGAGAACCATCCCGTAGAGGAGTGCGAGCAGCAGGAGGGAGAAGGCGGCGTACGGCACTCCGAGCCGCAGGAATTCGGCGAGGAATCCGATCCCGCAGAGCGTCCCGCCCACGACCAGCAGGGTGAGGGCGAGTCTGGAGGCATGCACCAGACCGAGCTGGACGGTGAGGGTGACGATCCCCCGTGCCCGGTCGATGAAATAGTCCCGTATCTCCGCCGGTACGATGACCCCGTATACGGTCAGCGCTTGGCCGGCGAGAAAGACCAAGAAGGCCGGCTGGAAGTCGCCTCCCAGGGAGAGATAGACAAAGGAGATGGGGATGATGCTCAGGACGAGAAGGAGTACCACCATGGCCATCCAGGAGCGGGACTTGAAACGCAGCGGTGGTGCGGAGTAGGAGTAGGCGAAGAACACCCCGACGACCCAGAAGAGCGACAACACCGGGTCGCCCCGATCCGCGATCAGCACCATCAGGAAGACCAGGCTCAGTGCCAGTTCCAGGACCATCGCCTGGTGCACCTTCTTCTTTCCCAGCGTGTCCATCACCCGGACCAGATACTGCTTCTCCGGATCGGTCCGGTCGGATTCGAGATCGAAGAGGGTGTTGATCTGGGCGGCGAATGCGGCCACCAGCGAGAGGACCAGGTAGGCCAGCATCGCGGGGATCAGGATTTCCTGCACCAGGAGAAAGGGTGCGTGCAGGGCCCACGCGATCCCGATGAACAGTGAGGCAGAGTTAGCCGGAATAAACTCGGGACGGGAGACGGTCCAGAGCGATGTCAGATCGTTAGTCAACGTCAAGAATACCCTCACCCTGCGATTACGTTCTGCTCCTTGCCGGAAGAATATTACGAGAGTTGAGTGCTTTAAAAAGAATAGATTTCTCTTTCGCGTGAGACGGGGTCTCTCCATTTCCGTACCCGTATATAGATCCGGATAGGATGGTACAGTGATGCACGCGATCGAAGTGAGTCAGCTCGTCAAACAATTCGGCACTCTCACCGCGCTCAAGGGGATCACCTTCTCGGTGGAGGAGGGCGAGACTTTTGGATTCCTGGGTCCCAACGGGGCCGGCAAGACCACCACCATCCGTATCCTGACCGGCATCTCCCGTCCGACCTCGGGAACCGCGATCCTATTCGGTCATGACATCGAGCGGGAGACCACGGCGGCCCGCCAGTCCATGGGGATCGTCTCCGAGACCTCCAACGTCTATGACGACCTGACCGCCTGGCAGAATATGCAGTTCTCCGCAGATCTCTATCACGTGGGAAAACGGGAGCGGGAACAACGGTCCACCGAGCTGCTGAACATATTCGGG
>JBAIXL010000162.1:0-1856 GCA_037916685.1 Methanolinea tarda | reverse complement strand
CGGTACCCTGCTTTCCAAATTCGCCAAACTGGGAGAGATCTTTTCGGATCTGGGCTGTTGAGATGCCCACCCGGGCCCCAAGTTCCTGTGATGAGGTTGTCTGTTTGTGCTGGGATTGCATGTGATTGAGTGCCCGCAGGTAGATGGGCAAACGGCTGATGATGATATCAGGAATATCCAGATTATTCATGTTCAGCTCTTCGATGCAAATCTACGAAAAGGTTTATTTACAAACTTTACCATAAAAGAGGTGATTGCGCAATTCTACACCAAGAGGAAATCCGGTTCATTTTCCGGTTATTTGGACCAGGATCTGGTCGGTGCCTTGAATAGTGACGAGTGACAGTGGGAATGGAAGGTAATGCCCGGGTGGATAATCCTGGTCCGGGTTTTCAGGATCCGCGAGAAAAAGGGAAGAATCGGAATAGTTCTCTACAGAAATGACTGCATCGGAGCGCACTTCTACCTGGTATCCAGTAATAGCTCCCCAATCCCATGAGCCGGGTGAAAGCGCCCCCTGGTAGAGGACGGGTGAGTTAAAGAAAGTCTGAGGGTCTACCAGTAGCGGGATCTGCTCATTGAGCGATCCGGCACCCTGAACGTATATGGTAATGCCATTCTCCGTGAGCCGGTATGTTTTTACCCCACGCGTATCCGGGCTGGTAAAAACCAGGGACAGCCCGTCCTCACCTTCCTGGACATTCCAGACATCATTTCCATCGTTGAACGCACCTGAGATCACAAGGGGATCGGATGATTCCCCCACCCCCAACTGCCATTCCGATGGATCTGACAGCCCCACGGTCAGCTGGCTGGATGGACCGACGAGTTGATGTGCTCCCTTCGAGTCCAGACTGAACAATTCGGTGAGTTTCCCTCCGCGCGGGGACAAGACGGCGAATGTATTCAAAGACGAAAGGATGCATTCAGGGATATCATCACCGTTGATATCCCTGGGACAACCAACCTGCCTTACTGGGTGATCTGCCCATCGAGCGGCAGCCAGTAGTCCCCCAAGCTGCCCGAGATAATCACCCCGCAAAGTTTGAAGGTTTTTATCCTGGGTCGATGCGGTTAGCATCAGGTAGGTCTGCCAGGCGGAAAGGGTGATGGAATTATCCGGAGCACCCCGGAGTTCATCCAGGAATTGGAGCGAAGAAGGTACCTGAGGGTCCGCTGAACTCGTTAGGCCTTGGAGACCAGTCTTATCGCTACCCGGAAGGACGATCAGATCATTTGCCATTAAAGGCTTGATCCAGGGGTGGGCTGCAATCCAGGCGAATGTCGGGAGAACCAGATCCTTATTTCCCCAGGTGGAATTAGGTAGATCTCCCCCGAGGACAACCAGGTGGGAGGGATCAGGGAATAAGGCTGCCGAGATAAGCTGGCGGCGAACATCTAGCGAAGGACCATCCGAGGTAGCCTGGTCGGTTGTGGCGACCGGGAGCGAAATGACACGTGTTCCCCTGAGATCCACTACTGATCCTGCCTCACCCAGGGACATGAATTGCAGCGGATATCCAGGCTGCAGTATCGAAGATGGGCTGTATACCAGCTGGCTGGTGGGAAAGCCAAACCCTTCCGCTGCCATCCGGCTCGCCGCTAGAGATATATCTGAAGGCTCAGCATAGGCAGCATCCGGAAGGATGAGCATTCCATCCAGGGTCAATCTTTGGACCTCGGAAATCACATCCATTTGTTTCAGGGCAGCAAGGCTTACAGGGATCTTCAGATCGAGTAAAACAACAGGGACACGGTAAGTCGATACGGCGTCCAGGATGTACCTTAACCCATGCCTTTCCCCGCGCGGACCTGAATGCGCCCCATCCCAACGGCGGAGCGCCTGGGCGGGGGTA
>JBAIXL010000161.1:0-4441 GCA_037916685.1 Methanolinea tarda | reverse complement strand
AACGGGATGAACGGTACTACCTGGAAGATTGCTGTGCGGCAACCACCCAGCTGATCCTGGGATTCTGGGCCCATGGGGTGGGCACCTGCTGGGTGGCAGCCGACAAAAAGGGGTATGCCGATGACGTGCGCACGCTCCTTGACGTTCCCCACGCGTATACCCTGGTATCCCTAGTGGCAGCCGGGTATCCGGTAGACGTACCAAAAGTCCAGAAAAAATCCCGCGAAGAGACCCTGTTCTCCGAACATTACCTGGAAAAGTAACCGGACTCCATACTTTTTATCCGCCAGAGCAGATGGACGGAATTTCAAAATATTCCTGCGCCGCGACGTTATTTGCGCTAGATTCCTCACGATCTGCTTTTAACGCGAGGATTCGCGCCTGAGGTTCATCTTTTTATACTCCTTCAGCCGAACCGGCAGAGTATGACAGGACAGATATCCCGGGAATGCTCACCCAACGAGCTGAAAACGATCCTCGAAAAAGGAGGGGAAGGATCCGGGTGCGTGATCCTGGACGTCCGCACGCCGGAGGAATACTCCCGGGGATGCCTCGCCCAGGCGGAAAATATCAATTTTTCAGACCCTCATTTCAAGGAGATTCTGGAGAAGCTGGATAAACAGCGGACCTATGCGATATACTGCCAGCGCGGAATTCGGGCCCTGCGAGTGCTTCGCATGATGAATGATCTCGGATTCCGGGAAGTCTACTGTCTTCAGGGAGGGATCGAACGCTGGAAAGAAGCAGGACTTCCGGTAGAGAGACCCGCGTAGAGCGAGGGAGTCCGTCGCTGTGTCTTTCTCCGCCATCTCGGGCCATGGGGTGAGTCCTGCTCGTAACCGGCGGGTCTTTTCGTGAACTTTCCCGAGAAACGGCTCCGGATCCGTGAAAAATGTTACTATTAACAGTTGAACATAGCGGGAAGATTCGCAGAATCAGGCTCTTCGATCCCAGTAATCCTTAACATTCTACTCTTCTTAGATATCTTAGAATGAACCGGCCGATACTCCAGGTAGCTCTCGATCTTCTCGAGCTGAAACGGGCGCTCCCCATCGCGGAAGAGGCAATCAACGGAGGCGCGGACTGGATTGAGGCAGGAACCCCGCTCATCAAGAGTGAAGGCATGCAGTCAGTGACCGCTCTTCGCAAGAGATTCCCGGACCGGGTGATCGTGGCCGATATGAAGGTAGCAGACACCGGCACGATCGAAGTGGAGATGGCCGCAAAGGCCGGTGCCTCCCTCGTATGTATCCTGGCCGATGCCGATGATTCGGTCATACAGGAGGCGGTACGAGCAGGACGGCTGTATGGCGTAAAGATCATGGCTGACCTTCTTAATACCCCATCACCGGTGGAGCGGGCTCGCGAACTGGAACGAATGGGCGTGGATTATCTCTGTGCGCACTCCGGCATCGACCAGCAGATGGTAGGTATGCATTCCCTGGATCTTCTTGGCCAACTCGCAGGAGAAGTAACGATACCCCTGGCCATTGCGGGAGGCCTGAACGCTGAAGAGGCATCCGTGGCGGTTATTCGAGGGGCTCAGATCGTGATCATCGGCGGTTCCATCGTGCGATCTGCGGATGTAACCGCTTCCACCCGAAGGATCCGGGAGGCAATGGACCATCCCTCCAGCACCAGAAGCCCGGAACTCAGCCTCGACGATCAGATCCGTAAAATCCTGGAGATGGTATCCACTCCCAATATATCCGATGCTATGCATCGTAAAGGGGCGATGCACGGGGTCACGTCTCTCTGCGGAAACGTGAAGATGGTGGGAAAGGCGGTGACCGTGCAGACGTTTGCCGGCGACTGGGCTAAGCCGGTGGAGGCGATCGATACCGCCTGTCCCGGAGACGTGATCGTCATCTACAACGATGCAGGAGTTACGGTGGCTCCATGGGGTGAACTGGCAACCTTGAGCTGTATTAACAAGGGAATCAGCGGGGTGGTGATCGACGGAGCGGTCCGGGATGTGGACGATATCCGTAAAATCCGTTACCCGGTTTTCGCCCGGGCATCCGTTCCCAACGCCGGAGAGCCCAAAGGTTTTGGGGAGATTAACACCGAAATCCAATGTTGTGGCCAGACCGTGCGTCCACGAGACTGGATCGTGGGGGATGAAAATGGCGTGGTGGTGATACCGGCAGAAAGAGCATATGAAGTAGCCCGAAGGGCGCTCGAAGTGAAGAAAGGTGAGGAACGGATTCGTGAGGAGATCCGTCGCGGTGGGACCCTTTCAGAGGTATGCGAAGTACAAAAATGGGAGAAACGATAGGACATAAGACTTCAAGGTAGTCAACAACTTTAACAAGAAAATGGGGATTTCTGTGCTATCCTGTATGCCGGGTGGGCAGGGCATCCGGTGGCCGTAAAAAAGTCACTGTCGTCATGGCAAAAAAATCCATCTGACACTTCTTTTTCGTCCGGATCATCTTAACACCGTTCTAACCGTTGAAACTGCACCGGAGAAAGGGCATTATTGGAAGAACGCACTCTCCATCAGGGTAACTCCCTTTGTCCGAAGGGTCTGGACCGCCTGATCCACGTTGTCCACCCGAAGGATCAGTATCGCGGCGTCTTTTCCGGTGTAGGCATAGGCATAATCAATGTTGATGCTCGAATCTCCCAGGATGCGTGCGATTTCGTACAGGCCTCCGGGCCGGTCGTGCATCCGCACGGCGATCACATCGGTGAAGTGCACGATGAAACCCAAACCCGTCAATTTTTTATAGGCTTTGTCGGAATGATCCACCAGCGCCCTCACTACCCCGAATCCGTCTGCTTCTGCAATCGTGAAGGCAAGGATGTTGATCTGCTCCTCCTCCAGTGCACGGGAGATGGCGGCCAGCCTCCCCGGCCGATTCTCAGAAAATATCGAGATCTGTTTTATCACGAACTTCTTCGTCTCCATCACATCTTCCTCCTGTCAACCACCCTCTTGGCTTTGCCCTCGAACCGGGGCAGAGACCCGGGTTCGACCAGCTCCACATCCACGGCGACATTCAATGCTCCCCGCAGACGGGATGCGATCAGCTGTTTGATCTTCATCAAATCCGTGATCCGATCGCTGAACGCCTCCGGATGCACTTCCACCCTCACCAGCAGTGTGTCCAGTTCATGCTGGCGGTCTACCACGATCTGGAAGTGCTGGCCGACCTGGGGAATTCCCATAAGGGCATGCTCAATCTGGGAGGGGAAGACGTTGATTCCCCGGATGATGAGCATGTCATCGACTCTTCCCTCGATGCGGGTTATGCGGGGATGGGTTCTTCCGCAGGGGCAGGTCTCGGTAACCTGCGTCGTGATATCTCCGATCCGGTAACGAATCATGGGGAGCGCCTCCTTCTGGAGCATGGTGATAGTCAGCTCGCCCCGTTCACCGGGCGAAACAGGTTCCTCGGTCTGCGGATCGATGATCTCCACCAGTGCCAGGTCGCCCCATACATGAATCCCTCTCTGTTCGGTGCACTCGCAGAACAGAGGGCCATAGAGTTCGCTGGTTCCGTAGATGTCGTACGCTTTGACACCCAGCCAGTCCTGAATTCGGTTGCGCATCCGTTCCGACCAAGGTTCGGCCCCGAGAACCGCGGTACGCAGGTGGGTATCGTTCTTGATGCTTACCCCGATCTTCTCCGCCACCTCTCCCATATGCAGCAGATACGAAGGCGTACAGGCGATGGCGGTTGCCCGAAGGTCCTGCATCAGCTCGATCTGCCGTTCGGTATTTCCCACGCTGGTGGGTATCACGGAGGCACCGATCCGTTCCGCACCGTAATGAAGACCGAGACCACCTGTAAAGAGCCCGTATCCGTAGCTCACTTGCATGACATCCCCCCTTCCCAGCCCGCAGGAGGTGAGCGCCCGGGCAAGCGAGGTCGTCCATGCCTCGATATCCCTTGCGGTGTAACCGACCACCGTAGGCTTTCCGGTCGTTCCGCTGGATACATGGTACCGGACCAGCTCGTCCTGAGAGGAGATGAACAGCCGGTCGGGATAATTGTCCCGTAAATCCGACTTGAACATAAAGGGCAGTCTCTTCACATCGGCCAGTTCATTGATGTCATCCGGATGGACATTATGTTCCCTCATCCGCTGGTGATAAAAAGGAGAGAAACTGTAGAGACGATACACCAGGGTCTTTAACAGTTTGTACTGGAGACGTTCCAGTTCCTGTGGGGGTAATTCCTCAATCCGCGGATCCCAGCTCACCAAAGTGCACCCCTCCGGTCGATTACTCTCTTTGCCTTCCCCTCGAAACGAGGAAGTGATCCCGGCTCCATCAGCCGGATAGTTGTCCGGATCCCGAGCACATCCTGCAGAGCACCAGAGATTTTCTGCTGGATGCGTGCGAGATCCCGAAGCTCACCGCTGAAGAATTCTCGGTTCATTTCAACTTCTATGGTCATTTCATCGAGATAATTGATTCGATCGATGATCA
>JBAIXL010000160.1:0-1874 GCA_037916685.1 Methanolinea tarda | reverse complement strand
CCTGCCCCTCCTGGCAGAGTGCCAGGCGCAGTTCCTCCCAGGCGGCCGGTACATCTCTCATCCCGATCGGTCCGTTTCTCCCACACCGTAATGCTTGCGCATGAACTCCCGGATCTTCTCGGACTCCAGCCATCCCATATCCAGGCTGGTGATGATGCGGTCGATCTCCCGCGCCTGGGCAAGAATCTGTTCTCCAGTCTTCCCTCCCTCCAGGTCGGCCAGTCCCACAATCACCGCGAGGGGATTGCGAATGTGGTCATTGAGGATGGAGAGCTGGTTGATGTTCTTCTCGATCTGTTCGAAGGCCCGACGTTCGATCTCCTGCATCATCTTTTGTTCGGTGACGTCCAGGACCACGCCCCGCATCCCGGAAGTCTCGCTCCCGCTCTGGATCGGACCCAGGTATACGGTGAAGGGGAAGGTGCTCCCGTTCTTGCGGACTGCGGTGTATTCGTCCTTCTCGGGGAGTATGCCTTTGTGAAGGCCAGCAAAACCCTTCCGGGCCCGCTCCAGGTCTTTGGGATGGATCACCTGGAAGATGGACACACCGGCTCGCACCTCCTCCTCTGTGTAGCCGAAGATCTCGAACGCCCGGCGGTTCACATAGGTGAGCCTACCCTCCTGGTCCGTTTCGAAGACTACCAGGGGCAGGAGATCCGCGAGTTCGCGGAAGCGGCTCTCACTCTCCCTACGTGCCTCCTCGGCCTGCATGCGGGGAGTGATATCCTCCAGGGTCTCCACGGCCCCGATCACCGTACCGGATTCATCGAGGATGGGTGCCGCGGTGAAGTAAATCCACTTTCCCTCGTTCCCCATGCGGGGGAGGAAATCGGTCGCCACATAGGCGTTCTCCACCAGTGCGGAACGGGCGAATTTTCCCGGGTAAAACTCCGGGAGGCGATCCAGGGCACCGTCCACCAGCAGATCGGCCATACAGGGCCGGGGCTCCTCATAGAAGGCCCGCCAGTGGCCGTTCGTTCCCAGGATTTCCCCGGCGGTAATCCCGCTGTACACCTCCAGGGCATGGTTCCAGGAGATCACCCGGTGGTGCTGGTCGATCACGAAGGTGGGTATGGGGGAGCCTTTGACGATCGCCTGCAGGCGGCGTTCGCTGTGCTCCAGCGCCTGTAGTGCCTCCTGCCGGTCGGTCACGTCCCGACCGACGGACTGGTACTCGATTACCCGCCCGTGTTCGTCAAAGATCGCACGGTCGCTCCACCGCTGCCAGCGTACGCTCCCGTCCGGCATGAGGATGCGGTGCTCCACGAAGTCCACCGGATGATTTGGTGTGAGAGAGGCGAAGAAGGCGGTGAGACGGGCCCGGTCTTCGGGATGGATCTGCGGCCGGAAGACCTTCCCCAGCAGCTCCTCCCGGGACAACCCGAAGTAGCGCAGGTAGGCTTCGTTCACGAACACATGGGTCCCATCCGGGAGGAAGCGGGAGATAAACTCGGTCTGATCCTCCACCACATGCCGGTACTTCCGCTCGCTCTCCGCCAGCCTCCGCTCCGCCCCTCGCTGGGAGGAGGCCCGGCGGATGAAGTGGGCCAGTTCCGCGAACTGGCTCCTGGGATCCCCGCCCTTCTGCAGATAGAAGTCTGCCCCGCTGTTCAGGGCCTCGATGGCGACCTCTTCGCGGCCCCGGCCGGTGAACACGATGAAGGGGGTATCATTTCCTTCCTGCCGGATGCGCTTTAAAAATGCGATTCCGTCCGTTTCGCAGAGCTGATAGTCGCAGACGATCGCATCGAAGGAACGCTCTTCCAGGGCGATCGCCGCCTCCACCGTGGATCGCACGGGGGTCACTTCCATCCCACCCAGACGCTCGAGAAAGATGCGGGAGACATCGCCCATGGCCGGCTCGTCGTCTACAA
>JBAIXL010000159.1:0-5275 GCA_037916685.1 Methanolinea tarda | reverse complement strand
GATACAGACGAAGATCATCACCCCAAGAGCCTCGAATGTCTTCGCCGTACGGTCGCTCATGGATACCCGAAGATACCGTTGGGCATATTCCGATTTAATCCCGGTGGAGAGGGTTGAATCCGCCGATGAGGATCCCGACGGCGAATCGAAGAGAAAACGGTGCATAGTTTCGTCTTCAATCTGGGAATCTGGAGAAATAACCCGCCCGTCGATTCATGTTCCCACCGCGAGAATTAAGAGTGCCCCATTCCCATGCTATGTAAATGCGTGATCCCCCGGTAAAAAAAGTCCTTTTCTGGTGCGAACCGTGCAATGTGCCCCTTCTCGGGCGCCAGTGTACCTGCGGATCTTTGGGCAAGGGCATCGCGCTCTCCGAACCCTATGATGTTCGGCCGGCATTCGAAGCGGATCGCCGATTGATCGGGCGGCTGCTAGAGGAACGGTTCGGTCCCATTCCCCTCCCGAATGTGATTCTGCTCAACAAATCCGGGGGAGTGGATCGCACGGAAGGGGTGATCGCCCAGGGAGAAAAGTGGGGAGTGCTGGCCTTCGACCCGGTCCAGCGGACATTCCGGTTCGATCTCGCACCGGAGGCGCTTCCCTTCCTGGTTCCCTATGCCACCAAGGGCATCCTCGATCTGGAGAGTGCGGTGAAGGATCCCCGGGAGCTGCGGCAGGGAAGGATCGGGGGAAAACGGTTTGCCCTGAAGTCCCCGGAGTCTGAGGGGACGGTGATCCTGCGGTTCCGGGGCCAGTATGGAATCGGAGTGGTCCGGGAGGGTCACGTCCGCGTGCGCCGGATCCTGTCCGTAACCCCTGTCGCGAAACCGGATCCCACCCTGGACGAGGTGGTGAACCGGAACCGCGTCCATCTCAAGAACCTGGAGCGGCATGCGATCCGTGCGATCCGGCAGCACATGAACGACCGACCGGTGGTGAACGTCTCGTTCTCCGGAGGGAAGGATAGCATGGCGGTGCTCACCCTCGCCCGCAAGGCCGGCGTGGAACGTGCGTTCTTCATCGATACCGGGGTGGAATTCCCGGAGACGGTGGAGTTTGTGCGGGCCCAGGGAGTGGAGATCGTACCGAAGGGAGGAGATTTCTGGACCGCGGTGGAGAAAGCCGGCCCCCCGGCCAAGGATCACCGCTGGTGCTGCAAGCTGCTCAAACTGCAGCCCCTGAAGCGATATCTGACCCAGAACGGACCGGCGGTGACCATCCAGGGCAACCGCTGGTACGAGTCCTGGAACCGGGCGGATCTCGAGATCGCGAGCGAAAATCCGGCTAACCCCCTCCAGGTCAACATCTCTCCTATCCGTAACTGGCGGGCGCTGGAGGTGTACCTGTACCTGCGGTGGCAACACGTCGCCTACAATCCGCTGTACGACCAGGGTATCGAACGGATCGGCTGCTACGTCTGCCCCTCCATGCTGGAGAGCGAATATGACGAGCTGAAACGCATGCATCCTGAACTTGCCTCCCGCTGGGGCGTGTTCCTCTCCCGGTGGGCGGAGGAGAAAGGGCTCCCTCCGGAGTACGTCTCGTGGGGGCTCTGGCGCTGGAAGGACCTGCCCCCGAAGATGCAGGAATTGTGCCGCATCCATCACATCGATCTGGTCGAGAGGTCCCTGCCGCGGTCCCCGCGGCGGCAGACGGCAGCGGTCACTCCGGATGCGCCTGCTCCTGTGCCGCGGCCCGCGGAATTCTCCAGTGAGGAAGTGCGTGCAGATTTCCCAATTCTTGGGGATCTCATCTACCTGGACAGCGCCGCCACCAGCCTTTCTCCGCAGCCAGTGCTAGCGGCGATGAACGAGTATGAACTTCATTACCGTGCCAACGTGGGGCGGGGGGTCCACCGCCTGTCCCAGATCGCCTCCCAGCGTTACTGGCATGCCCACCGCAGGGTGGCGGAGTTCATCGGCGCCGTTGAGGGAGAGGTGGTGTTCACCCGTAATTCCACCGAGGCGATCAACATGGTAGCGGCCGGGCTGCGGTGGCGGCCAGGGGATCATGTCGTAACCACTCTCCTGGAGCACCACTCCAACCTTCTTCCCTGGATGCGGCTGCGCGAACAGGGGGTCTCTCTCACGTTCGCCGGCATCGGCATGGACTATTCCCTAGATCTGGAGGCCCTGGAGCGATCCCTCACCGATCATACCCGCCTGGTGGCGGTCACCCAGGCGTCCAACGTGCTCGGTACGATCACCCCGATCCGGGAGATCGCCCGCCTCTGTGCGGATCGCGGCATTCTCCTCCTGGTGGATGGAGCCCAGTCTGTCCCCCATCTACCCGTGGATGTCTCCGCCCTCGGATGCGATTTCCTCTGCCTTTCCGGGCACAAGATGCTGGGGCCCACGGGGATGGGGGCGCTGTGGATGCGGGAACCAACGCTCGATCCCCTCCTGCTCGGAGGGGGGGCGATCGAAACGGTCACCACCGAGGGATACACCCTCGCCTCCGGGTACGAGCGCTATGAAGCAGGAACACCCCACATCGCCGGGGGAATCGGGCTGGCAGCGGCGGTCGAGTACCTGCAGAAGATCGGCATGGACCGCATCGCGGCCCATGAACAACGTCTTGCAGACCGGCTGGTGCGGGGGCTGGATCGCATGCCGGGGGTCACCGTCTACGCGGCGAGGTCCCCGGTTCCCCATATCGGGGTGGTCTCCTTTACCGTGGAAGGGTACGAACCCCACGAGGTGGCCCATTACCTGGGGGAGACGGCGGAGATCATGGTCCGCTCCGGTCATCACTGCTGCATGCCCCTGATGCAGCACCTGGGTCTGGAGAAAGGTACGGTCCGGGCGAGCCTGCATCTCTATAACACCGAACCGGACGTGGACACCCTCCTGGCGACCGTGTCCGATCTAGCCCGGGGAGGAGCGTAATGTTCCGGGAAATGCCGGTGGTGCGGGTAGAGGGCGATACGTTCATCCAGACCGGCCATGCGGTGGTGGAAGAGAGTGCCGTCTCCCTGACGGTAAACGGTCGAAACCTGATGACCGCCATGGCCAGTCCGGAGGGGCTGGAGGAGTTTGTCCTCGGTTTCCTGTTTACCGAGCAGATCATCCACTCCATCGACGAGATCGAGTCCATTCGGCGGGAAAAAAACTCCTTTGCGGTCCTGACCAAAAACCCTTTCCGGGTACTGGGTCAGAAAAAGATCATTCTCTCCGGATGCGGCGGGAGTTCTTCGTTTCTGGATGCACGCCGCCTCCCTCCCATCACCTCCACGCTTGTGGTGAGTCCGGAGGCGATCCGATCGGCCCTGAAGGGAATCACAGAGTCTCCGCTTCACCAGCGGACCGGCGGGACGCACCGGGTGGGACTTATCCCGCCCGCAGGAACCCCGTATTTCGCGGAGGATATTGGCCGCCACAACGCACTGGACAAGGTGATCGGTTTCGGGCTGAAGAACCGATTGCCTCTGGCGGAGTGTTTCGTGGTCTCCTCCGGGAGGATCTCTTCCGAGATGGTCCGCAAGTGCGTGGTTGCGGGTATCCCCCTCATCGTCTCCCGGGGTGCCACCACCACCCTGGCGGTCGAGATTGCCGAAAAGACCGGCCTCTGTGTGGTGGGATTCGCCCGCGGGAACGCGATGAACCTCTACACCCACCCGGAGCATGTCCAGGGAGCTCCCGAATTCACCGGCCCGGGTCCAGCAGCGTATCCAGAAGGTGACAGGCCCGGCACCGCCCGTTGACCGAGGGTTCCCCGCAACGGTCGCACGGGACCGGTGGAGGTTCCCGGAGGAGAACTCCGCGGGAAGCGATCTGGCCCGGAAAGGAAACAATGCGTTCCATGGTGCCGGGCTTCTCCTGTTCGAAGCGATCGAGCATGCTCCGCACCTCCGAACGCAGGGCATGGTGGGCGTACGGGCATTCGGGAAGATCGGTGTAGAGGCCGGTGGCCATGGCGTAGACTGTGATCTCTTTCTCCGATACCCGGGACAGGGGTTTCAGGCGGGGAATGAACCGGGGGTCCCGCTGGGGAGAGCGCAGAAGACGGGGGAGATCCCCGCGAAGGGTGTTCATCAGTACCGTCTGGGCCTCATCGTTCAGGCAGTGGCCGGTGGCGATCACCGTGACCCCGTTCTGGCGGGCGAGCTGCAACAGGGCTCTCCTGCGCAGGATCCCGCACAGGGAACAGGACCGTGCCTCCTGCCCCTGGACCAGGGTATCGAGGGTCGTTCCAGCGAGGTCGGTGAACGAGATCACCCGATGGGCGATGTTCAGCCTCCTTGTGTGGTCCCTTGCGGTGGACAGGGAGCACTCCCGGTAACCCTGAATCCCCTCATCAACGGTGAGCGCGATCAGCTCCACATCCTCGCGGGACCCCAGCAGGTCGTGGAGCAGGTGCAGGAGCACGGTGCTGTCCTTTCCGCCCGATAGCGCGATCCCCACCCGGTCTCCTGCCTGGATTCCTGAGGCGACGATCGGTTCCGCCCGCTGTCGGATGGAGTCACCGAGATGCCGGGCGCAGAGCAGCTGGTCCTTGGCCCGGTCCCGGTAAACCGGCCGGTCTCCACAGAGACAGCAGGTGGGAGGAGAGGAGGCAGGGCTCTCCATCTACCCCCCATGGGAGATTCGGTAGACCCGAATCTCATCTTCTCCACCGACGGTCTCCAGCTCGGTGACCAGGCTTCCGTTCTTTGCGATCACCACTTCCTCCGGATTGATCCCGAGATCGGCGAGCAGATCTTCGATTCGGACGGAAACAGATCCTCTCTCCATCTCTCTACCATCGGGAAACCTGACTCGAACCATATTCCCATCACCGGTTTATCGACTGTTCATTTTTCAGGAGTGGCCTCCAGAAGGGCCGATATGATCGTATCAGTACTAATGGAACTGCCCGGTAGATATCAGCGATTGCCGGTGAAGTATCTCTCCCGACCCCTGAGCGGGAAGAGACCTGCCTCGGCGGGTGGAACAAAAAGTGAGCCCTATCCTTCGGATTCGTTAGGGGATGGCCGATCTTCGCCGGTGAGAGAACGGGATTCATATCCATAAGACTTTTAATACTTCCAATCTACACCCCGGTATGGATACGATCATACTGGACTCGGCGACACGGGACGAGCTCAATGATCTGATGGAGCAGTTTGGATACGATTCTCTGGACCTTCTGCTCACGGATATGGTGAATTTCATCGAAAACCGCGTGGACGAATTTGCCGCAGAATTCGTGACGGGCCCGATGGGAGAGGAGGTAGCGGAAGAATAACCCCGTAATAGAGGATCAGATCCATAATTGGTCTCAAATATTAGGGATT
>JBAIXL010000158.1:0-14699 GCA_037916685.1 Methanolinea tarda | reverse complement strand
AAGCGATCGCGGGAACTCTGGGTGAAGTGGTGCTGGGAAAGAAGAAGCGGGAGAGTCAGGAAGAGATCACCATCTTTGACTCCACCGGCCTTGCCATTCAGGACCTCGCTCTGGCACATCTGATCATGCAGCGTGCCGAAGGAATCGAATTACCGTTTCCGATCCGCTGAGATCGGTTACGATTATTCGGGATTTTTCCCGGCTTCGATCCTTTGTTGTATTTGATATTTGCCGCGATCACCTGAAATCTTTCAGGACTATCGTGATTGTGGCAAATTGAGCAAACGGGAGTTCCAAAAAAGGCGTCAGGTTTTCCGGTGTTGGCTCCACACCTGTTCCCGGTACACCGGGCCGCTGTTATAGGCGCAGAACGGGATCAGGCGTCCGTCCGGGGTGGCGTAATGGATACAACAACGCTGCACCCGCTCCAGATCATAGTTATACCGATCCATGAAATGCATGATGCCGATGAACAGGGCGTTCCAGTGGAAATCCCGCAGTGCATTGAAGTCCTGCAGGAGGATGGTCTTGGCCAGCAGCTTCCAGAACTGGGCTGTGTCGCCCTGCTCGCTGTCCCGTACGGAATAATGAAGATTCTTTACCCCTTCAAACAACGTCAGGTAACGATTGATGGAACCGCCCTTCTGAAGCTGTTCCGTCATCTGTTTCATGGACTCGAAAAACTTTTCCACGTTCACGATGCGGTTAATGGGTAGAAGGCCCGAATCCGTTACGAAGGCATAGGTGGCCGCCCCACAGTGCTGATGCGTGGTGAACCGTATCTGAGTTTTACCGGTGTATTCTTCCACGAGATCCGAGATCGGAACCACGCAGGGGACAGGGTAGAAATCATCCCGGCGAAGAATTCCCCCGGTCTGCTCTTCGATCCGCTTTACCAGGTCCGGGATGGTCACCCGTTCCTTCATGATGTCGTCGTCGCTGGCTGCCCCGGTGAACGCCACGGGCTGGAAATTCACCCCCCGCACGGTTTTGATGTTCTCCGCCGCATACCGGATGATATCTCCTACCTGGTGGTCATTTCGTCCGTTGATGATGGTGGGGACCAGCACCACACCCAGACTCACCTGCCGGCAGTTTTCCACCGCCTTTCTGTGCTGGGCGACATAGGGGTCGGTATCCTCGGTGATGCCATCAAAATGGAGGTAGACCGTGCTGAGACCGGATTCCTTGAGGCCTTCCACATATCGCAGATCCCGGGCGATCTTTATCCCATTGGATGCGATCTGCACCTGCTGGAATCCCAGTTCCTTGGCCTTACGGATGATCTGCATCAGGTCATCCCGCATAGTGGGTTCCCCCCCGGCGAACTGGACGGCGGGCGCGGGAACCGGTTTCTGGGAACGCAGCAGCTCCAGCATGGAGACTACCTGGTCATAGGTGGGTTCGTAAATAAATCCACAGGCCTGTGCATTCACGAAACAGAAATCACAGGAGAGATTACAGCGATTGGTCAGGTCGATGTTGGCAAGAAGAGTTCCGGAAAAGTGTTCGTTGCAGAGCCCACAATCGGTGGGACATCCGCTCGAGGTTCTGTGTTTCTGGGGATTGGATATTCCTCTCCCCACCTCCTCGAACTTCTGATACCGCCGAAACATTTCTGCATCTGACCAGTAGACGTGCCGGAAAAATCCATGCTCCGGGCAGGTGCGGGTGATCCACACCTTTCCCTCGTCTTCCTGTAATTCGGCGTTGAGTACTTTTCCGCAAACAGGGCAGAGTGTTTTGGTGGTCTTTAGTAACATTACGGGGCCTCGCGACGGAAATACTCACATACTCGATATTACTGGTTCATTAAAGCTTCCCCGCAGGCAGGGATACAATTTAGTATCTTTATTGGAAGACGGTATTAATATAGGATATTATCTTGAATTGCCGAATATATACCGGTATACCTTTGTCGAAAGGGTGAACGGGTCCATCATGGTGGATATTTCGTATTACCTGGTAATCCTTCTGGCAGGATTCTGGATCATGCTCCCGGCCTACCTTCCCAATCCCGCGGCCGTGGTGGGGGGAGGAGGCCTGCCCCTGGATCTGGGAAGGAAATTCTTCGATGGCAGAAGAGTTCTGGGAGATGGGAAGACGTTCCGTGGATTTTTTACCGGAGTGGCCGCCGGAGTGGTCATCGGGGGTGTCCAGATCGCGATCCAGGCGGGATTTCCCGCGTTCCCTGTTCCCGCCCAGACCTGGTCTTCCGTTTTGCTTCTGTCGGTGGGTGCCCTGACCGGGGATGCCCTGAAGAGCTTCTTTAAAAGAAGAGCGGGGAAGGAGCGTGGAGCGGCATGGCCGATCGCGGACCAGTACGATCTGGTCGCAGGGGCGTTCCTGTTTCTCGCGGTATTCGATCTTCCCTGGTTGCTTGCGGAGGTGACGCTGCCCCGCCTGATCGTGATCCTCATCCTCACCCCACTCCTGCACCGCCTGGTGAATGTCATCGGCTACGTCGCCCATCTGAAGGATGTTCCCTGGTAGATCCGCAGGTTTGAACCTGATATAAACACTTTAAAAGTCTGGAAATCCATTAGATCGGTATGAAGATCCTCGTGGTGGGCGGAGGGGGGAGGGAACATGCGATATCCCGGGCTCTCTCCCTTCAGAGCGGGGTCGAGGTGATCTCGGTGATGGCCCGAAGGAATCCCGGGATCGCCCGGATTGCCACCGAGGTCCTCCTCGAGAAAGAGACCAGCGTGCGTACGATCGTCGAATTCGCCTCCGCACGTCGGACAGATCTTGCCATTATTGGACCGGAAGCCCCCCTCGAAGTGGGGATTAGCGATGCCCTGGAAGAGGCGGGGATCGGCTGCGTGGGCCCCTCCCGTTCTGCCGCTCGCCTGGAAACGGACAAAGCCTTCTGCCGGGAGATGATGCGCATGCACGGAATTTCCGGCTGCCCGCGATACCGGGTCTTTCATGACGAGCAGGGGGCCATCGATTTCCTGAACGAATATGCGGGAGATCTCGCGATCAAACCCATCGGGCTCACCGGGGGAAAAGGGGTGCGCATCATGGGTGAGCAGATCGACCGCGCTCAGGCCGTCGCGTATATCCGCTCTCTGCAGGGGAATGTGGTACTGGAAGAGCGGCTGGTGGGGGAGGAATTTACTCTTCAGGCATTCGTAGATGGCGTTCACCTGGTTCCGATGCCCCTGGTGCAGGATCACAAACGGGCGTATGAGGGGGATACGGGCCCCAATACCGGAGGCATGGGCTCCTACACCCTGAGCGATCACCGTCTTCCGTTCGTAAGCGAGGCTGAGTACGATCAGGCTCTCCAGATCATGAAAGATGCTATGAACACCCTGGCCCGGGAGGGATATCCCTTTCATGGCATTCTGTACGGGCAGTTCATGAATACCCGGGAGGGGCCCAAGGTGGTGGAATTCAATGCCCGTCTGGGAGATCCCGAGGCGATGAATGTCCTTTCTCTCCTCACTTCCGATTTTGCCGAGATCCTCTGCCACATCACGGAAGGCACCCTCTCTCCGTCTCAGGTAACGTTCGAACGGAAGGCAACCGTATGCAAATATGTGGTTCCCAGGGGATATCCGGAGACACCGGTGATGCATGCCCCGCTTGGTCTGGGGAGCTATGGCCCGGCCCTCCTCTACTATGCCAATGTCGAAGAGAAGGAAGGAACCCTGTTTACACAGGCATCCAGGACTCTTGCCTTCGTCGGGGTCGGAGACACTCTCGAAGAGGCCGAAGAGATCGCGGAAACCGGAGCCTCTGCGGTGAGCGGGCACGTTCGCCACCGTAAGGATATCGGAACCCGGAGTCTGCTGGAACGTAGAATGCGTCACATGCAGGAAATCCGATGAAGAAAGACTTCTTATCTATCCAGGATCTGGGCGTTGACGAACTGGATGCTCTGATCCAGGAGGCGATCCGGCTCAAGGAAGAGCGAAGACGGGGGGTGGTACGGGATGATCTGAAAGGAAAGTCCCTCGCCATGATCTTCGAAAAGGCTTCCACCCGCACGCGGATATCCTTCGAGGTGGGCATGGGAGAAATGGGGGGTATATCTCTGTTTCTCAACCCGCGGGATACCCAACTGGGCCGGGGGGAGGAGATACGGGATACTGCCCGAGTTCTCTCGCGATATGTGGCGGGAGTGATGATCCGGGCGGATCGGCACCGGACCCTCGAAGAATTTGCCCGCTATGCGAGCATTCCGGTGATCAACGGCCTCTCGGACCGGGAGCACCCGTGCCAGATCCTGGCCGACCTGATGACGATCCAGGAACACTTTGGCCGTCTCCGGGACAGAAAGATCGCCTGGATCGGGGATGGTAACAATGTCTGCAATTCCTGGGTCCTGGCCGCTCCCCTGACCGGAATCGATCTCCGCATCGCTTCCCCGGCAGGATATGGTCCTGCGGAGGATTTTCTCGCCATTGCCCGTGCACAGGGAGGAAAAATCCATATGACCACCTCCCCTGAAGAGGCAGCACGGGGAGCTGAGGTGCTCTATACGGACGTATGGGTGTCGATGGGGGACGAAAAGGAGCGGGCTTCTCGGATGGAGCGGTTACAGGGGTATTCCATCACCGAACCGCTCCTGCAGGCGGCTTCTCCCCAAGCCGTGGTGATGCACTGCCTTCCTGCCCATCGGGGGGAGGAGATCGAAGACGAAGTGATGGAATCTCCCCGGAGTATCGTCTGGGACCAGGCAGAAAACCGTCTTCATGCTCAGAAAGCGCTCCTTCTTCGTCTGATGGGATACAGATGGTGAGATTCCGGGAATCTCCTGCAGGACGTCGGATGTAAGGACCCTGCCGGCAGATCCGTACTTTGTTAGGCGGGTTCGGTTTCTTCTGCCCGATCCGGTTCGGTGAACTTCCGCAACTTCTCGAGCATAAATTTCTCCACGTTCTCTACGACATCCCGTTTTCCCCGGAAGGCCAGGAGTTCTCTCTCCGTCCCATCCATATTGGCGAAGTTCATTTTTTCTTTTCTCTTCACCAGTTCGACATCATATTTTTTAAGAACATCCATGATGATCGTACGCGGCACTCCAGGTGGGATGAGTACATCATACAGTTCTGGTTCTTCGGCCAATCGCATCACTTCCCGATCTTCATTCTTCGGCTGATGATACATGGACCCCCACGGACACCTCCGAGAGGATTTTTGGGTTTTCCCAGAGAACACATGCACCGCGCCATCAACGCGGCTCCCCGGGCGAGCCCGTCGTCCACAAAGACCACATGATCATAGGGATCAGAGTATATACCTCTTTCCGCAATCCCGTCCATAATATATTCGGGTTTCCGGCCGGAGATCGCCGCCCTTCCGGTAAATCCGATGGAGGAATTTTCCGGGACCAGGTTCAGGTCGATCGCCACATCTACCAGGCGAAGTGCCATACGGGCACAGACGCGGTCAATCACCTCGGTGAAGAGATCCCCCACCCCCTGGGTAGTGGCGATCTCATGCCCGATCGCCTCCAGTTCGGGAATGGCGCTTCCATTTATCCCGGCATCGCATCCGATCAGCGCGACCCCGGAGGAGGCGGCCACATCTGCATACACCGGCACCCGCCCAAATTTCCTTCTGTCGGGCGGGACGACCCGCACATCGATTAACTGGTGGCAGCGATCGACTAACGTGTCGATGGTTCCCGTGCCAGCCCGCCGGAGAGAAAATCTCCCCACCGTGCTTGCCTCTCCGAGAAGGTCCAGGGCGGTTCCCGTCTTCTTCTGGACCTTTCCCGTTCCTCTGACCAGCGCGTCCGGGATCGCCCCTGCCAGGCCACAAAAATTACCTACCGTCCTGGCAAATGGATTCTCTGCCTCTTTGGGGACATCACTGGTGACCCGCCCGTCCAGCGTGGTGCCGAAATCGATGGTGACACAGGGGTTGCGGAAATCCACCTCAGTCCATTTTGCACCCTCCTTGATTCCTGCCATGGCCAGCTCCCCCTCCATCTCGTTGGCCACCATCTCCACTCCCGTGCTTCCCACCGGGGGGACCACACCGGCGACGGCACCCACGAAGACCACCTTGTCTGCGAAGCTGAACGGTTGCAGTTTGGCCGGCAGATTCTCTTTGGACATCGGGGGAGTCATCTTGCGGGGCGGTACGCCGGCCAGCAGGCACCCGTTGGCCAGGGCGATAACAAAGTCCCCTACCTGGTCGGGTGAATCCATCTCCGCAACCACTCCCGTACTCCGTACCACAAAGTCGAGATCGGTGGCAATGCTCAGGTGCACCTCCCGATGGCATTCCACCAGGGCATCCCGAACCAGTTCCGTCACCGATTCTCTCGTGATCTCGGTGCCATCCAGGGTCTCTCCGAATACCTGTTCACCCGGCCTCGGAGGCCGGATATCCCGGGTCATGCGGACGGTCTTGTTGACCACGTAGCAGCGTCCGTCTTCGAGATTCGTTCCGGTAAGGATGCATTTGGTGGTGGTGTTCCCCACCTCTACGGAAGCGACGATAAAATACGGTTTTACCTTATATTCGGGCACGTTCAGCCCGGCACCGTGGGCTATGGAAGGGGGCGGTGGACTTTTAACTATATGTATCGTGGGTTTCGTGAAGCGCTTTAAAAAATTGGCACTCATATTACTCGATTCGCCTCCCGTCTGATTAAAACTTTCTGTTTTTCGAAATCCTGCCCATTATCTTCGTTATTTAGGCCAGGAGACGGAACGCATAAGGCAGATATACTTGGGGATGAAATGAACAATATAACGTCATTCCTATGGCGTAGGTAAGGAGTGAAAATCATGGTTAAACTCAATGATGAAATGAAATCGGTATTTTCCAAGGTAAAAATATTCCCCGTGGCGACCGCCTCCAAAGAGGGTATTCCCAATGTGGTCCCCATCGCCTTCGTTCAGCTGGTCTCGGATGACACCCTCTGGATCGGCGACAACTACATGGTAAAATCCCTGGCTAATGTCAAAGAAAATCCTCATATCGCGATCTACACGTACGATCCGGATGTCAAGCGGTGCTTCCAGATCAAGGGAAAAGTTCAGGTGTTGACCAGCGGACCGGATTTCGATAAAATGAAGGGGATCATCAAGGCAAAGAACGAGAAATATCCCGCAAAATCTCTCCTGCTGGTAAAGATCACCGATATCTTTGAATGCACTCCCGGAGCGACCGCCGGGAAAAAGATTCTCTGATACTTTTTAATCCGGCATTCGTGTAACGCGGTGTTCTGGGATCGGGACGGAACCGATCGGACTCATCTGGTATGGTACATTCCCCTGATGTCCCGGGAAGCAAAAAAAGGTTATTTCTGTTTCTTTTCCTTCTTCATCTGTTCCAGCATCCGTGCCTGGAGGCCATAAAACTGGGAGAGACCGATGGCGTGACACTGATCGATCCCCATCGTATCGAAGGATACCAGGTCGCTCGAGTACAGCGCATCGGGTGAGGATCTTCCTGCCACGCGGACGGATCCCTTGAAGAGGAGGAGGTCCACGGCTCCATTCACCCGCTCCTGGGTGGTATCGATGAAGGAGTTGAGTGCATGGTAGAGCGGTTCGTACACCAGGCCCATGTAGGCCAGCTCCGACCATTTTTCGTCCACCATCCGTTTGAAAGCGATCTCCTGCCGGGAGAGAACCAGCTGCTCCAGATCCCGGTGGGCGGTCAGCAGGACCGTCGCCGCAGGATGTTCATAATTCTCTCGAGCTTTCAGGCCGAGGATCCGATCCTCCATCAGGTCGTTCCTTCCGACTCCATGTCGCCCCGCGAGGGCATTTAGACGGCGGATGAGCTCGTATCCGGGGAGGAGCTCCCCATTCAGCGAGATCGGTACGCCCCGTTCAAATCCGATGCGGACCGATTCCGGAATATCCGGGGCCTGTTCCGGTGCGGTGGTCCACTGGTAGATCTCTTCCGGAGGATGGACGGCCGGATCCTCCATCCTCCCTCCCTCGATACTGCGGCTCCAGCAGTTCTCGTCCACACTCCAGGGCCTCTCCTTTGCCACGGGAACCGGGATCTGATGGGTCCTCGCATATTCAATCTCCCAGTCGCGGGTCAGGTTCATCTCACGGATGGGAGCCACGACATCAAATCCGTGTGCGTAGATGACAAAATCGAAACGGAGCTGATCGTTTCCCTTTCCGGTACAGCCATGGGCGATCGCATGGGCCCCCTCCTTCTTCGCTACCCGGACGACCTCCTCGGCGATCAGGGGCCGGGCGAGGGCGGTACCCATGGGGTACCCTTCATAGGAACCGTTCGCCTTGATGGCCGGAAAGACATGACGTTCGACGAATGGCTTCCGTGCGTCGATAGTGTAATGACCATCCGCAAGTCGCCGTCCTTTTTCTGTCGCCATGGCGATCTCTTCTTCCCGCTGGCCGACATCAACCACCACCGTGATGACCGTATCATAGTTGTACCGTTCCTTAAGGAGAGGAATGCAGATGGAGGTATCCAGACCCCCTGAATATGCCAGAATAATTTTTCCTTTTCCCATTCAGTTGCCTCCGATGTAATGATGGAGCGGTTCGAGCGTGATCTTCTCTTTTCGTATCCCCTGGATCGCCTGAACGGCCGCCCGGGCTGCCTGGACCGTGGTGATATACGGGATCCCATGATCCACGGCCTCCCGCATGATCTGGTAGTGATCCTGGCGAGACTGCTTGTCCACCGGAGTATTGATGATCAGACGAATCTCTCCCCGGCGGATCATATCGATCACGTTGGGGGAACCTTCCTGTACCTTGCGCAGCATCTGGCCTTCGATACCGTTGGCGGCCAGGAAGTCGATGGTGCCGGCGGTCGAGTAGAGAGAAAGTCCGAGATCGCGGAATCCGCGGGCGATAGGGGTGAACTCATCTTTCTGGTCGTCGCTGATGGAAAGGAAGATGTTACCGGAGGTAGGAATCTCGTTCTCTGCGCTGATGGAGGCTTTGTAGAATGCCCGTCCGAAGTCGTAGTCGATGCCCATCACCTCACCGGTGCTCTTCATCTCCGGCCCCAGCACCGTATCCACCCCGATCAGCTTGTTGAAGGGAAGAACCACCTCTTTTACCGCGACGTGGGTGATGTTCCGTTCCTGATAGTTCAGATCGCGGAGCTTCCGTCCCATCATTACCTTGGATGCGATCTTGGCCAGGGGGATACCGGTCGCTTTACTGACGAAGGGAACCGTCCGGCTCGCCCTCGGATTGGCTTCCAGGACATAGACCACGTCGTCTTTCACCGCATACTGAATGTTGATCAGGCCTACGACGCCCAGCCCGAGGGAGATGCGGGAGGTATAGTCTTTCAGGCGCTGGATGATGGAGGGCGAGAGCGACTGCGGGGGAATGACACAGGCCGAGTCCCCGCTGTGCACTCCGGCCTCTTCGATGTGTTCCATGATGCCGCCGATCAGCACAGATTCTCCGTCACAGGCTGCATCGACGTCGATCTCCACCGCATTTTGCAGGAAACGGTCGATCAGCACCGGGTGCTTCCGGCTAACCCGCACGGCTTCCGTGATGTAGGTGCGAAGCTCGACATCGTCATGGACGATCTCCATCGCCCTGCCGCCCAGGACATAGGAGGGTCGTACCAGTACCGGATACCCGATCTTCTTCGCGATCGCGAGGGCCTCATCTTCCGAATAGGCGGAGCTGTTCTCCGGGCTGGGTATCTTCCGCTCCTCCAGAAATTCGCTGAAACGGTCCCGATCCTCCGCGATATCCATCGCATCCGGAGAGGTGCCCAGGATCCTCGTCTCCAAACCGAGGCGTTTGATCTCCTCGGAGATGGGAATGGCCAGATTGATGGAGTTCTGTCCTCCGAATTGTACCATCACTCCATAATACTGGTCTCCCCGCAGGATATTCATCACATCCTCGAGATGCATGGGTTCAAAGAAGAGACGGTCGGAGGTATCAAAGTCGGTGGAGACGGTTTCAGGATTGTTGTTGACGATATGCACCTCGATTCCCTCCTCCCGCAGAGCTTTTACCGCGTGCACGGTGCAGTAATCGAATTCGATTCCCTGACCGATACGGATGGGTCCGGATCCCAGGATAAGCACTTTTCGGCTTTCGCTCTTCTTTAACTCGGACTCGCTCTCCCAGGTGGAGTAAAAATACGGGGTCCGTGCCGAAAATTCCGCGGCACAGGTATCCACCATCTTGTACGTGGGAAGGCCGGTGACCTCTTCGAGAGCGCGTATCGTCCGTTGGGTCCGCTCGGCCAGTTCTTCGTGGGAGAATCCCCACTGCTTCGCGTTACGGATCTCCTCATCACTGGACTGAGGGGAAAGACGCTTCTCCAGCTGGATGACATTGCGTATCTTCTCCAGGAAGAACGGATGGATGGAGGTGAGCTGCGTGACTTCTTCGAGGGGGAACCCCTCCCGGAAGGCATCAAACAGGCATCCAAACCGTTCATCCGTGGGCCGGGACAGAATCATGCGAATTTCATTCGGACTGGTGTGCTGGCGCAGGTCCGCATCCAGGGATCGCAGGGCTTTCTTAAATCCCTCTTCCAGGGTTCTCCCAATGGCCATCACCTCGCCGGTGCTCTTCATGGAGGTGGTGAGACTCCGATCCGCGTGCTTGAACTTGTCAAAGGGCCATCGGGGAACTTTGACTACCACATAATCCACGGCCGGCTCAAACGAGGCCGGGGTCTTGCCGGTTACTGTATTGGTGATCTCATCCAGCCGCAGTCCGATGGCGATCTTGGCCGCCACGCGGGCGATGGGGTATCCCGTGGCCTTTGAGGCCAGTGCTGAGGATCGGGACACCCGGGGATTTACCTCGATGACCCGGTACTCCCCGTTGCGGTAGGCAAACTGGATATTGCATCCACCCTGCACTCCCAGGGCCCGGATGATGCGGATGGCGGCGCTCCGCAGGGTCTGGAACTCATCATCGCGAAGAGTCAGGATCGGTGCCACCACCACACTCTCCCCGGTATGAATACCCATTGGATCCACATTCTCCATGCCACAGACGATGATGCAGGTGTCTGCCGCGTCCCGCATCACTTCAAACTCGATCTCCTGCCATCCCAGGACGCTCTCCTCGATGAGTACCTGATGGATACGGGACTTGGTCAGTCCGAGGTCCACGATCCGTTTCAGATCCTCTCGGTTATAGGCCACACCTCCCCCGCTCCCCCCCAGGGTATAGGCGGGACGCACAATGGCCGGTAGACCCACCTGTTCGATTGCCTCATCGATCTGTCCCAGGTGGTGCAGGATGATGCTCCGGGGAATGGGCTCGTGGATCGCCAGCATGAGTTCTTTGAACTGCTCCCGGTCCTCTCCCTTGTAGATCGCCTCCAGGGGGGTTCCCAGGATCTCCACCTCCTTGAGTGCCCCCATCTCGGCCAGTTCTGCCGTCATGTTCAGACCGGTCTGTCCCCCCATGCCGGAGAGGATGCCGTCCGGCCGTTCCTTCTCGATGATCTTGGCGATGAGATCGGCTTTGAGCGGTTCGATATAGATCACATCGGCCATCTCAGGATCGGTCTGGATAGTCGCCGGATTCGAGTTGACCAGCACCACCTTGACCCCCTCTTCCCGGAGCGCACGGCAGGCCTGGGATCCGGAAAAGTCAAACTCGGCTGCCTGTCCGATCACGATGGGGCCCGAGCCGATCAGCAGTACCTTCTTCAAATAGGGCTTACGGGGCATCAGGTAATCCTCCGGAAGATCATATCAAAATAATGAATCTCCGTATCCCGTGGGCCCCCATGTGCCTCTGGATGGAACTGAACACAGGAGATATCCAGATCGCTGTTCATAAAGCCCTCAACCGTCCTGTCGTTGGCATTGGTGTAGGACACGGTGCACCCTTCGGGCAGGGTGTCTCCGTCGACCGCAAATCCGTGATTCTGGGTGGTGATAAAGATCGACCCTTCGATGAAACGGACAGGCTGGTTTGTACCCCGGTGGCCGAATTTCATCTTGTAGGTGGTTCCTCCGAGGGCGAGGGCGGTGATCTGGTTGCCCATACAGATGCCGAAGATGGGGATCTCACCCACAAACTCCCGCACCGTACGGATTGCGTCCTGAGCGGTCTCGGGATCTCCCGGCCCATTACTGATGAGCAGGGCCTGGGGTTCGCAGGCCTGTATCTCGCGATGGGTGGCATTATGAGGATAGACAAAAACATCGGCATCCCGGTTCCGAAGACTGATCAACATATTCTTTTTGATGCCCAGATCGATCACCGCGACCCGCTTTCCCGTGCCGGGCAGGTGATAGGGGGTTTTGCAGGAGGCCTGGGGAATGAGGTCGTTCTGGGTGGAGATGGGGGGAACGGCATGGGCAAGTTCGATGGCGGCATCCGGGTCCGTCTCTCCGACGATGAGGGCGGCGCGGATGGTGCCCTTCTCCCGGATTTTGATGGTCAGTTTTCGTGTATCTACACCGGTAATGCCCTGTAAGCGTTCTTGCCGGAAATAGTCGCCCATCAGCGGTACGGCGGCCGGGGCCGGACAGAGTTCCCGGACCACACAACCCCGCGCCCAGACACGATCACTTTGAAAATTGTGGAAATCCACCCCGTAATTTCCGATCAGGGGATAGGTAAAAAGAAGGATCTGGCCATTATAGCTCGGATCGGTGAGGGCCTCCATATAACCGGTCATCTGCGTGGTAAAGACCAGCTCCCCGGAACACGAACCCGCTACCCCGAAACCCTCCCCCACAATAAAATCGTTATCTTCAAAACCCAGCACTGCCTTCATTCAGTTTCCATACTATTTGCGTCAGTATCCATATTAACGTAGTGTTTTCGCGAAAATCGGTGAATAAAGTTGGGCGTCTGAAGATTATTCAGGATGGATTATCCGGTTTTTTCTGAAGCGATCGCGTCCCGGAATCGCTTCACTTCCGGCATGAATTCAATACCCAGGGCCTGATCCAGGTATTTCAACGCTTCTGAACGGCGATCCAGGGAAGCGAGGAGTATACCTTTGGTAATCAGCAGGGTAGGATTCTTCGGCACCAGTTCGATGGAACGATCGAAACTGACAAGGGCTTCCTCCGGTTTCTTCAGGTTCTGCAGGGCGATTCCCCGGTGGTACCAGGCTTTTGCATTTTCCTGGTCGATCTTGAGGACACTGTCGTAGGCAGCGAGTGCATTCTCCAGCTCTGCGAGCTCCTCGAAGGCCAGGCCTTTCTGGATGGCGGCATTGGTGTGACGGCGGTCGATTTTCAGCGCCATATTGAAAGCGGTAATTGCCTCACGATTTTTCTTCAGCCGTGCGAGGTTCAGTCCCTTGTGATACCACAGATCGGCACTCTTGGGATAGATTTCAAGTGCCCGGTCGAACGACGTGATTGCCTCGTCATGTTTTCCCATATACTCCAGCAGAAGGCCTTTGCTGTACCAGGCCAGAGCGAATTTGGGGTCCTTTTTCAGGATCATATCGTAAGTCTGGATTGCCTCATTTACCTTCCCCAGCTTTCCCAGATGGACCCCCTTCTGATACCAGACGGTCATCGCATATTTGGGGTCCAGCTCCAGAACCCGATCCAGACATTGAATCGCCTCTTCCACACGTCCACAATTACCCAGTACCATCCCTTTCTGGAAGATTGCCTGAACGTGCTTGGGGTCCAGCTCCAGCACTTTATCAAAGGCGATGATGGCATCTTCCCACCGTTCCTTCTCCTTATGCAGCAGACCCTCCTTGAACCAGGGTTCTATGTTTTCCGGGTCAACCTGTATTGCCTTGTGGTAACTCTGGATTGCCTCTTCGTATTTACCATATTCCGCGAAGGTGTCTCCTTCTTTCATGAACTTGGAAAACTCTTTATTTTTTAAAAAATCAAAGATGGCCATCACCCCCATGAACCGGTTCGTTCAGGTTAAAAAATATGCCTGTGTTATATAATAAATGTATGGAATACAGGGAAAAAGGGTTTGAATTCCGCAATATCGGCACCATTGGGGAAATATTCAAAAACAGACCAATATATACCGGAATATGTTCTCCCGGAACGAATACTAACGGTTGGACGAACCTACGTTTTGTATGGATTGCCAGCATCGTCATGGATAAAATCCTTCCGAACCCATACTCTGGTATGGGTATGCCGGTGGAAGTCACCTTATATGGATATTCGAACGCGGAATGCGGTCCCTTTCCCTGTGATGAATACCGCACCTGCGGACTGGTGGAGTGTTCCCCAAAAGGAACATTTTCCGAGGCGTGCAGGGCACTGGAAAACGCCTTGAAAAGGGAATACGGAGAGCGTGTCCGCGTTCGGATGGTACCTCTTGATGAGGGTGTACCGGATGAGATCCGCCCCTTAATCGAAGAGCAGCATCCCGCGGTTCCCATCGTCCTGGTGAATGGACGTCTGGTGCCGCTGGGACGTGTCTCCCTCTCACATCTGAAAAAATTCCTTACCGGGTAAGCGCCCAGGAGTCCCCCCGGCGGCTGAGAAGTCCCTCTCTCTCCAGCGCCCGCAGAAGAGGGTTCAAACGGTCAGGGCTACTACCCAGTTGGTTCCGTATCTCCTGCTCTGTTTGGGGACGTTCGATAAGAATCGAAAGAATCCTTCCCCGCAGTTCACGATCGGAACCCGCAAACTGCGGCTGGGTTCGGTACCGGGCCATCTTACGGTTCAGGTTACCGACCTCTTTTTTAAGCATCACCCCGTAATCCATCATTGCGTAATACCATTTCCGGATTCCGGACGCGGGAATGACGGTCTTTACCAGCGGCAAAATATCCCGGTC
>JBAIXL010000157.1:0-3752 GCA_037916685.1 Methanolinea tarda | reverse complement strand
AAAATGAGGGGGAAACTATCAGGATATCAGGAGATTCGATCACCGGAATCGGCAGAAATACCCAGAATCAAAGACTCGAACCAAAGCATCTACGGTGCTTTCCCACTTCTCAGATTTCCTCTCTCCCGTCGGAAGAAAGCAGCCAGATCTTCCGGACTGGTCAGAATGAGGGGTTCAAGGTGAAGTCGCTCCATAAACGACGTGTCTGAGAGTGAGGTCGGATTGGGATTGATACGGGCGATCAGGGAACAGAAGGCATGAACGCCTTCTTTTTCTGAAGGAACAAAAAATAATGACATATTGAAGGCATATGTGCCCATAGCCCGGTACAGGTCGATAAGCAGAAGAATATCCCGGGAAAATTCCGCACGGATCTCGTGAAACTCCCGCAGGGTGGATACCGGGAGAATCCCCAGGATCTCCTTTTCTCCCACCGGGACTGCGTGGGCGAACCATACAATCGAATCCCCGAAGAGATGGCGGTCCGACCCCTGTTCCCACGTGACCAGTTCCTCCCAGTAGTTTTTTCCCGTTCTCTTTTGGTACCTTTCCGCTCCCTCCCGGAGGCGACGAACCCGCTCCGAGGGATGCGCATCCACCAGTCCCTGCAGATGCGGGTGAGCCAGGCTCGCACCGGCGGAGGGGAGAAAGTTCCAGTTGATGGACGCAAATCCATCCCGCATACCCAGCGACTCCATCTGCCCGTTCAACGCATCCTCGATCTGCCTCGGAGTAAATCGATCTACTGTGTGTGCACGAGTGATCACGCTCACCGTGTGCCAAGAGGCAAAGGGAAAGAGATTGGGGAATGTAGTGCTTTCCCCGTACACAATTCGTCTTCCGTCCGGGAATGTGGGAGTCACCTGCTGCACCTGTTCCGGACAGAATGGGCAGTTATCCTCCGGGTACTTCAACGTCGGAGGCTGGTCAATTCCCCGCTTGATCCGTTCCGCGTTGATCCGACAGGTGAGACCGGTCACTTCGTCTGTACGGTACTCAATAGTTCCGTTCAGGGTGGTAACCGCCTCGACAGAAAACATGGGTCTCGTACTTAGGGGTGGAACCGGGGCGGGAAAAACCTTACGACGTTTCAGAAGAGCGAAAAAATAGGGGAGGTTTGGGGAAGGAGGTTATACCACGTACTTGCCCAGAAGGCGGATGGAGTTGGTCACGTCGGGTCCGATGGGGGATCCGAAGATGATCTGGGTCACACCGGCCTTCGTGAGCTCGTCACACTTCATCTTCACTTCTTCAGGAGTTCCTGCGATGGTGAAGGCGTCGATCTCCTTGTCCGATACCAGCTCGCCCACGGTCTTAAAGTCGAACTTACCGAGGGCGGCCTTGATCTTGGCCACATTATCCAGGTTCAATCCATGGCGGGTGAGCAATTCTGGGGGTGAGCCGGCCGCGATGAAGGCGGCGACGATCTTGGCCGCATTGCGGGCTTTGTTCTTGTTCTTGTCGATGGACATCGCGGTGTACGCACCCACGTCAAAGCCTTTCTTGCCGACCTTCTCGTTGGCGGCCTTGATGATCGGAATCGCTACCTGGAAGTCCTTCGGGTTGGAGGCGTTGATCAGGGCACCATCACCGACTCTTCCGGCGAGATCCAGAACCTTGGGTCCCTGGGCACCGATATAGACGGGAACACCCTTTTTCTTGTCGGGGAGGGTGACACCGGTCAGTTTCGCACCATCATAATCGAAGAACTGACGGCCTTTCTTCGTTATGGTCTCACCGGCGCAGAGCTGGCGGATAACGGCCACGGCTTCCTCGAGCCGGGCGACCGGCTTCTCGGGGGAGATCGCGATCTTGGGCAGCGTTGATAAGTCACCGGGACCGATACCCAGGACAGCACGCCCGTCCGAGATCTCGTTCAGGGTGCAGAAATAGGACGCCATCGCGGCGGGGGTGTCGGTGAAGGAGTTCATGATACCGGGTCCCATCTTCAGGCTGGTCGTGTTGGCGGCGACCATCGCGAGAGTGGGATAGCAGTGACGGTTATTGTAGTGGTTGGTGATCCATGCATAGTCGATATCTTTGGATTCAGCAAGTTTACAGAAGTTGACTACTTGCTTGACATTGATGTTTCCTGGAACAAATTCAATTCCATAGCTCAAGGTAATTCACCTCACGAACTATTACCACACCGACAGTTAAATACGTTACCTTTTTCTGCCGGATCGTCCCTTTCTCCGATGGTCAGCCCTCCGATATGAAAAATACGATATATTCCACGAGATCCGGAAAATCAAAAAACTCGTAATATTTCTCTGGGACCACGAATTTGTCCGGATGGCGGCAGGAAATTCACCGTTCGCTTCTGCAAATCGCGTCGATATTCCGCGCCCTTTTTTTCCGGGTCGAAGCCTATAAGGTTATCCCCCACCGATCTGTACGTATCGCATGCGGGTTCTGGCTATCGGCCTCGGCGGAGCAGGCTCACGAATTGTCGATCAACTGTATGAACACGACTGCCGGAGTCGCGTCAGCTGCATGAAAGCCCTCGCGGTCGATCTCGACCCCAATGCGCTGCAGCAGCTCCGTCATCTCCCCTCGGCGGCCCGCCTATTTTTCCCCCCCATCGATCCCCATCATCCCTATGATATCGATCACGCGGTCCATGTGGAAGAGATCATGACCCGTGTGCAGCAGATCGATACCATCCAGATCGACGCGATCCTGATCTGCAGCGGACTCGGAGGCAGTACCGTCCATGCCATCCCCCGTATCATCCAGGAACTGAGAAAAGCCTTCATCGAGCCCGTGTTTCTGGTGGCGACTCTTCCCACCCGAAAGGAAGGAGTGAGGCGCTCGGCCAAGGCTTATTCTGACCTGCAGAGACTCCGGGACCTGGTGGATGCACTCATCCTCTTCGATAACGAACTTCTGGCTCAGAAGGTTATTCCGGCCCCCGATGAAGGAAAGGAAAGGGCCCGGCCGGTCTCCTATCCGCTCACGAAAGGGATGAAGAAGATTCTTCCGGAAAATCCCCGCGATACCTATCTCCTGATGAACGAGCGGATCGCCCGGTACATCGGGCTTCTCCTTCGCGCCGGGGAGTTCAACGAACGGGGTCTGGAGGTGGCCGAGGTGGTCCTGGATGCGGGTGAAGTATTAAAGACACTCACCCATATGGGGATCGTCGCCGTGGGATACGCGGTGGAAGAGCTGGAACCAATGGGATGGGTGGAACGATTCCGCAGTCGGAAATCCAACCTGGAGGATGCTCATGCGAAGGCTGCCCGCATCGTAAGTCTCGCCAAACGGGCGGTCTATGAAGAGAGTTCCATCTCCTGCGACCTCACCAGTGCGGAGAAAGCGCTGGTGCTCATCGCCGGACCCTCCCATGAACTCTCGATGCGCGGATTTCAGACGGTTCGAAAATGGATCGACCGCTCTATTACCGGTATCGAGATGCGATCCGGAGACTATCCGGTAAAAAATACTCGTTATATCGGTATCATCATCGTGCTGGCGGGACTGAAAAATATACCCCGGTTAGAAGAACTGCATTCCTTCTATGACCGTTGCAGGGAAGACGAACAGGATGCGACGACTCTTCCGGAAGTAATTCCCGAAGGTGGAACGGATTCGTTGTCCTCCACAGCCGTAGTGGAACCCGTCTCGATCGAGACACCTTCCGAAAGGAACGACTCTCCACTGCCCGCCACTGCGAATCATGAACCTGCGGTGTCCGCAAGGTCGCCATCCACACGTTCGAAAGGAGCGGAGAATCCCGAAGATCTCTC
>JBAIXL010000156.1:0-24637 GCA_037916685.1 Methanolinea tarda | reverse complement strand
CCCGTATCCATCGGTCATCGGATGAGGCGGTCTCGAGTCCTCCGATACGCATCTGCATGCAAGTACAAGGTAGGGTTGAGTAAATCAATGTTGACCCCGGATGAGAAGATCCACCGTTCCGATTGCTCAATTGCCCCGGTCATGGCACTATCGTGAATTGGCGGAAAATATCACAAGAATTATTCTTCTTATCAACATATGGGGCTAAAAGCAGATATTCTCATGATCGCGCTCCGCTTTTACCGGATATACGATATCGGAAAGGAGGTGGATCTGTCCTGGCTGGAGCGTGAGCTCGCCCAGAGATTCGTCACCACCCGCTCCCGGTTCCAGCGGGTTCAGCCTAAATCCATCGCCATCGAGGAGCCACCCCTTACGATACGAATGGATCCGCTGCACGTGGACCAGGAAGGCCAGCGGTATGAATTCCAGGTGTTTGCCCGTATGTATGGCATCGGTGTCATCAGCCTGTGTTTCGTCTTTGAAAAAGAGGAGTCCGACTATCCGGCACTGGAAGAGATGGCCCTACGATTTTCTGAGCAGAAAGGGCTCACAGAGCATTTCATTTTGTATCTTCACCGTCTCACCGAACTGGTAAAACCCCACATCCTGCATTTTGCCATTGACCCGGAGTTTTATGAAGACTATACGATTTATCTCACGGATCGAAAGGACGCCTCAGCGGATCCTACCCGTCTTCTGGCCGGGGAACAATCTCCCATCTCTGAGCAGATGCGGGAAGAGCTGGTCAAGAACTCAATGAGCTATACCACTTCTGATCGGGCGATTCTGTCCTGGGACTCCGCTCTACTCTGTGGACCGGAGACCCCCACCGATCTCATTGATCTGATTGAGTATTCCAATGTGCAGGTGCTCGAGCTCCGATACTACGACCGGGAGCTCACCCGCCAGATGGAAAAGATGTATGATGACATCGAACAGGCTGAACAGTTGTGGCGCTTTGGCCGGGTCCGACGATACCATGTGATCATGACCCATCTCATGGCGACCTATGCGGAGATCTCTGAGATCATCGAAAAAGTGGACAATCTGATCAAGGTGACAGAGGATGTGTATTACGCACGCGTATATGCGACCACGCTCAAGGTGCTGCGAAGCCGCCAGTGGAGTGAGAGTGTGAGCCGAAAGATCGAGGTCATCCAGGAAAACTACTCCATGCTCTCCGACGAGGTCCGCGTCCAGCATTCGAATTTCCTCGAATGGGTGGTGATCATCCTTATCGCACTGGAATTCGGCTTTTTCATCTGGGAGAGTCTGCACTGACCCAGGATTCTCTCCCTATCTTTTTGGCGAGATTGATCAGGAAAAAAGAGACGTATCAGAGGTAACGATTTCGGCGTAACCAGTCGACCTGAGGGGGCAGGTACCGGTATATGATATCACATTTATCATCCTGAAAGCTCCAGGGCGTGACGATCAGAGTATCTCCCTCACGGATCCAGACCCGTTTCTTGATCTTGCCTTTAATTCTTCCCATGCGGGTAACTCCGTCAGCACATCGCACACGGATATGATTGGCTCCCATCATCAGTTCGGCCATGGCAAATTGTTCATGATTCCGCCGTTTTGGAAGGCGGACACGGATGGTCGGGGCGCTTTCGGACAATCCCTCTACTTCAAACTCGTTTTTGTCTTCCCTCTGATTTCTAATTGAAACAACTCCCAAGGTGTATAACAATGTCGGATGAAAGCATTAAAGTATCGTCTGTACGCGGAAGCGACGAATTATGGCTGGATTTCACTCATCCTTTACGATCGCCAGACAGTATCGTGGGATTCCGCCTAGGGTCAGGAATCTCAGGTTTGACCGCCCTCCAGGCTCAACAGGAGTAACATAATCCGTCTCGCAACTTGTTATCCTATCACCGAAAATATCGCTGCGATATACGCCAGGTACAGAAGAAATAAGGTCGTTCCCCAGACACGGATGTGCCGTGCATGTCGGAAAACGAGAGGAAACAAGGCAAGAGAAAATCCGAGAAGGATCAGCGTATCGGTCGGGGGTGGTGAGGGTAGGGTGCCAGCAAGCGACGCGGAACCCAAGATAAAGAGAATATTAAATATATTGCTACCCAGGATGTTGCCGATAGAGATACCATGGCTGCCTTTTAGAATCGCAATGAGCGAGGTCGCAAGCTCCGGTAGAGACGTACCTACGGCGACGATGGAAAGTCCGATCACCACGGACGGAATGCCGAACTTGAGGGCAATCTCTTCTGCCCCTACCAATAGAAGATCCGCCCCCAGAATCACCATCCCAAGGCCGGCCAGGGTCAACAGGACGGGGTGTGTCTTCCGCGGCCGTTCGGGGAGTTCCACCACGGTTCGCCCACGCCATAGAAGCACCATAACCCCCGCAAAGGCGGCCAGCAGAAATACGCCCGAAAGATAGTCAAAATATCCACGAATGGAGAGCAGCGCATACAGGAAGGTACCCAGGAGCATCAGCACCCCCGTGCGGTGCAACTCCCCGTGGGAAGGGGTCTTTCGGATGACCTCAGGAGCGATTGCGGCAGAAAGTCCGAGTATCAGACCGATATTCGCGATATTGCTCCCTACGATATTCCCCATGGCGATGCCCGGATTCCCGGAAATGGTTGCCTCAAGGCTCACCAGAAATTCGGGAAGAGAGGTACCGAAGGCAACGACGGTAAGTCCGATGAGAGTGGGAGATAGATCGTACTGTACAGCAATGTCTTCCGCTCCGTCAACAAATACGTCTGCACCCTTGAACAGGAGAAGGGCGCCGGCCACGAGTGCGATCACGGCGCCCAGCAGGAATTCGGCCATGGAGGTACGAAATAAGGATGGAGGGAAAAGGCCATGAAGTCATGGGTCTGGAGCATCAAACGGGATGGTATGATTCCATTTACGCCGCTCAAATTACCAAGAAAAGGAGGGTGGGATTGTTTCTGCCCGCCGCAGACGATACGAACTACGCAGGCTGTGCGCTCTGGACGCTACACTTCTTTACTGCGTCTCCAGATCATATACAGTACCCCTGCTATCACGCCCGCGAACAGCAGGAGTGCAATTTTCGTTCCGTGTTCCCGCATGAATATCCCCTCCATGGGGCAACACGATATACGGTATCCATCCCATATCTACTTTACTCCGTCGGAGGGAGGGCACCTGTACAGCGCCAGTTCACTTCTGCGGCTCCCGTAGACACATTCACCACACAGGCAGGGTTACATCCTCGACGGGGAGTATAGGGGTCCAGATCGATCCACCAGGTGCCTGTGATGTTATTACAGATACGTTCATCGCCAAGCCTTCCCATCTCCACGCAGGTACTGTTCTCTGCATTCTGCAGGGCGATGCGCAGGATCATGCTTGCCCCTTCCGGGGATGAACAGGTAGAATTGTTTAATGAGTCGTCCTGGGGTGGGAGCAGACCGGTACATCGCCAGTTTACCTCTTCCGCTCCCGTCGTGATGTTTACCACACAGGCAGGATTACATCC
Organism: Methanolinea tarda; assembly: GCA_037916685.1. Lineage (GTDB taxonomy): Archaea > Halobacteriota > Methanomicrobia > Methanomicrobiales > JACTUA01 > JAJRCM01. The sequence continues at coordinate 21,150 of JBAIXL010000156.1, read as the reverse complement.
GCTCATGGGAGTATCGGGATCCAGATCGATCCACCAGGTGCCCGTTCCATTGTTGCAGACATGCCGATCGGTGAGAGTTCCATTCTGGGCACATGTACCGGTCCCGGCTCTCTGCAACGCGTCACGAAGGGTCATAACGGCACCGCCGGGGGCCGTACAGGTCATATTGTCAATGAGATCATCAGACCGGGGGGGAACCAGCCCGGTACATCGCCAGTTCACCTCCGTACTGCCATTCTCATAGACGACACAGGCAGGATTGCACTGGAGGTTGGGGTGGAAGGGGTCCAGATCAATCCACCAGGTTCGGGAATTCGAGTTGTAGAAGGCATTCCCGGTAAGATTTCCCTCCTGGGCACAGGTACCATTACCTGCGAAGGCGTACGCCTGTTCACGAGTGAGATTGCCCATTTCCGCTCCTTGCACCACGCAATACCCCAACGCATCCGGTATTCCTGGAGGTGCTTTGCAGGTGTACCCGCTCGGGCAGCGGAAACCGGCGAAGCCTGCACATTCACAGAGCGGTTCACACATCAGCGTGCAGGCGGCATTGGGATTCCCCTGATTATCCAGCTGGCAGCGGTTCGAGCATTCATTCCAGTGTCCACCTGCCGCCTGACACTGCTGGGTGATGTTCTCGGTAAAGGTCGAACCTCCGGGTCCCCGGCACTGGCGCGGATAGCTCTCTGTCACCGGATACCCTCCCTGGGCACACTGCTCAAAACTGGTGATATTCCCCACCGGGCACGTCCCGCTGCTGCACGTCTGATTGGTGTTGTTTCCCTGTGGAGCCTGCTGAAGGCATCCTGCACCGAAAGCGAACATGCCACAGAGAGTCACAAGGATCAGATAAGTTACGACTCGCATCTCAATTCACTTCTGAAATATGGGATTTTTCCGTGTATCAAGATTCCTTAAGCTGCGAATAAAATCGTTGTTATCGTATGTATTTTCTTAATCGGAAATTTTTATGCTTGAATCGTGTAAAGGGATATTTCACATCATGAATTTTATCCTGTGAAATGGGGTTGAGCCGATGGCAGGATCTATTTGCATGTGAAAAGGTGTACGTGATACTACCCCGGCCTGCCATCGATCGGCGGACAACCGCCACCCCAAAGCGGGTTTGCAGCCGGTGATAAAATTATTTTTGATGGTACCAAATGAATCGGTGACAGTAAACAACGGACGGCAGGTTTGATTGAACGTGGGAACCGATCTAGTATAACGGCCCCTGAGGGTTTCCGGGTCGGAAAGAATCGGAAGACCCCGTTTCTCCCCCACGGACGAGTTCCTCAACCCGCTCAAAAAGCCGGTGCGCTTCTTCAATCCGGCCCATCTTGCGAAGCACCATCCCCTTGTTGTTGAGGGCATAGACATTGCGAGGATTCGCGGAAAGCACCTGGTCAAAACTCTTCAGAGCTTCGGCGTACTGATTCAGATTGGCGAGGCATACCCCACGATTATTCCCGATGGCGGCATCACAGGGATTGATCTCGAGATACCGGTCGTAACATTCAATCGCCTCCCGGCATTGCTTAAGCTCTTCGAATGTGACTCCCTTGTTGTAATAGGCCTTTGCGGAACGGGGAGAGAGCTCGATAGTACGGTCGTAACAGTCGAGAGCATCCTGAAAATTTCGCAGCGCAAACTGCGCGTTTCCCAGCGTATACCATGCCTCCGAGAGGCCGGGATCCTCCTCCAGCGCACGTCGCAGCCATTCTGCAGCCTCCTCATGCCTTCCCAAATGGTAGAGGGCATTGCCTCGCGCATACAGCAGGTCAGGATTTCGCGGATCGATGGATGCCGCCTGTTCACACACCTCCGCTGCCTCCACAAATCTTCCCATCCGGTCCAGACTCATGGAATATGCGAGCCAACCAGGAAGGTATCGGGGATCCTGTTGTACCAACTCCGCAAGCAGGGCCGTCGCTTCCGTATGACGGTTGAAAGATACGGACTGGATCCCCCGCTGAAACGCCTCTGGTAACTCTTTCTCTCCAGGCCTATTCCGTGCGCTCATACTAGTCCCTGCACCGGCTTACTTTTTGTCTGTATCGGCTGAGGCCTGAATGCTGCCGGAATAGTGCCGGACCTCCCCCCAGGAATGGAGTTTCCCCTTTTCCCAAACGGAAAGAGCCCCATGCCCCCCGCAGACCAGGCAGCGCCTGCCCTGACTGGCCAGAGACCGATCCGTCTCCTCTGCCAGGGTGAGGAGGGCGGTTCGTTCCAGAGCTGCGAGGGAGCTATCCACGTTTACCGAAGTGACCAGGTTTACGGCAAGGGTATTGTAGGCTCTCCGTTCCCGGGTAAGGCTCTCGAAGTTGATCACGGTATCGGCGGTAAACAGCAGTCCGAAATCCGGCGAGTACAGATACACCTGACCGACCAGATGACCCCCTCTTCCCTTGAGTACCTCGAGCTCGACATCACCGATTACGAAACGGGACAGGACGGAGAAACCACCACGTGTCGTGATGCCCTTCTCCGGGAAGAGCTGGATCTCCCGGGGAAGGGAGAAGGCGGAGAAGGCGTTGATCAGCTTGGTGTATACTGCCTCCAGGATTGAGGTCTCGGCATGGGAGCCGTACGCCCGGTTCGACCAGGACAAGATATCCTGGGTGGCCGCAGTCATCCAGGAAACCGCCGGATAGTAACCGGCACCGCCCGCATGATCCGCATCGCCGTGTGTGATCAGGATCCGGCGGATACGGGACGGATCCACCGAGGCCTCCCGGAGAAGCAGGGTCTGTATGGCCGGCGCATAGCTTCCATATCCGGTATCGATCAGCACGGCCTCCTCAGGAGAGGATAGAAGGAAGATGTTTCCTCCGCAGGGGACTTGAAAACAGGAAAGAGTGACCTGCTTTGAGACGACGACGGTCTGAATATCCGCTGAAAAACCTTCCCCCGTGGTGGATCGGATACTGTTTCCGGTATCGAGGATAGATTGGAACACTACCCGGGGGTCCCGCCCCCGGTTCATCAATTCCTGAACGATGTGGTTAATGTCCTGCAGAAGCCGGAAAAGAAAGCCATCTTCGGTCTCGCCCAGCAGATCTCGTAATTTTTGCGCGAACCAGAGATAGAACACCGTGTCATCGAGATGGTTCCCCATCGTATCATACTCCATGATCTCGATCCGATACCGGGTTTTGAGATCATTGAGCAGGCAATCCACCCGGGTGCTGTCCTCCACGGACATACTGAGGTCTATCCGATCCGGATGTGCACCCGTATCGTCAAAGTCTACGAAGGCGATATTCCCGTTGGCGGAAGTGATATGGGTCAGGAGCTCCAGCAGTGCTCCCGGCCGGTGGGGAATAAAGACAGCGCACCGGAGAAATCCCGCGGGGCGGAGAGAAGTCTGCAGGTATCCGATGGTTGCCAGTTCGTCATGGATATGGCGATACGAATCTTCTGTCGAGGTGATCTCCAGAAAGACGGTACATGGGTCGATTCTCCGGTCGTAATGGAGACGATTAATGTTCCCACCGTATCGGGTCACAATCTCCGCGGCGCGATGCAGCGCGCCCGGATGATCCGGCATGCGAGTGATAAAAGGATATAAGGGCACGATGCGATCTACCTCGCGGTACAAGTTTTCTTTTTTCCACCAAATAGCTGCAGTACACTCACGTGGATGGATCCTGAACCGCCAGGGGTCCAACGATGGTGATCGTGGCTTCTGTCCCCTCTTCTGACGACGTATATCCTCAACAACGGAAGGACCAAAGGATATCTCCGAACGGTGGATTGATGTCACTCAGGCACACAGAAAGATCAGATGCCACGGATACTGAACGAGCGGGACAAGGCGATACTCTCCATTCTCGCACCCGAACTGGGCGATCCTTGTTGCGAGGAGTCGGGGCATGAATTTCAGTCTATCCTCCCTCCTGTCTCCAATCACTTCGCACGGGACGAACAGGATTTCCGGGATCGAATCGCGAGGCTCTCTATCGATGATCTTCAATACCTCGTGGACCGTATCTTGGACGGAGGCGAGAGTATGGGCTGCATGCCTCCTGAAGACGTGGAATCCCTGGTCGTGCTGATCCAGCAGAAGATCTCACCGGAGATCGCAAAAAAAGTGCAAAATGCGTATGGGGCAGACGTCTGCGAGCCCATTCTCTGACATATTTTAAATACTGTATCGGTCGCGACGGGTGTGGGATCGAGGTCCCCGGGTACTCACCCCGAATAGTATCCCGATGAGGACCGGCGCGATCACATTCATGATGAGAAAAATGACCACCAGAATGGAATAGGTCTGATTATCCAGTGTCAGAGAGGTGAGGCCTATCCCGAGCATAAGCAACCCATACTCGGACATGGGCAGGAGGCTGGTGCTGATCTTCGCCGACTCCGATAGCGAATACTGCGAGAATCCGAGCGGGATGAAGTAGGCAAAAAACCGGATCGCGGTCAGTACCACCAGTAACAGTAAAAGGAGCGGGATATTGGAGAATACCGCAAGTAACTGCACCGAGAGACCCAGGGATGCAAAAAAGACCGGGATAAAGAAGCTCTCTCCCAGCTGATCGATGGTTCGGGCGATGTGGCGAGATTGTTCGGTCCGGCTGAGCAGAACTCCGATGAGCATCACCCCGATATAACTGGTCATTCCCATACTTTCAGTGACCGCAGCGGTGGAGAAGGCAAGAAGCAGGGTGAGGGCGAGCAGCACCTCCTCCATCTTCAGTACCTGGACCGAATTCATCAGCCAGGTGATGAACCGGGAGCCCAGCCCGCTCATCACCACATACGTTCCGATGATCATCATCGCCAGGGAAAGGACCGGAGCGATCTCCAGCCTCCCCACCTGAAGCATGTTGGTGACTGCCGAAATGAGCAGAAGCTCGATGATGCCGTTAACGATCTGGAGACCGACTACTGCCTGACCCTCCCGCGAATTCAGTTCGCCCATGGTGAGTAGAGTTTTTGCCGAAATGGCCGTGCTGGAGCCGAAGATCGCTGCCCCTGCGATTAAAATCACATTCATGGAAAAACCAAGCAGCGTGAGCACTCCAAAGAGCAGCACAAAGATAATCGCCGCGGAGACGATCTGGGCAAAGATCAACCGTTCGATGTCCTGCTCTATCTCCCGCAAGTCGATGGAGAGCATGGTGAGCAGGATCAGGAAGATGATCCCCAGCTGGGCCACGACCTGGATCGTCGCAGACGTACCGAAATCCACCAGGATAGCGCCCAGCAGGGTGCCCGCCAGCAGCTCCCCGATCAGACTGGGCTGGCGCAGCTTCGTGAAAAGCGTTCCCCCGATTTTTGCGGCAAGTAAGAGAAGTGCCACGTCCCAGAGTTCGATATTCAAGAATCCTCCGATCTGCTCTGTTCTCTCCTACTTTCGCCGTTCACCCATCTCAACTTTTGGTTTCTTCCATCTTCCGACCGGTGCGATAAATCAGTCTATTTCCTTAAAACGGGAGTCAATGCTCGTGATCCCCGTTTGCCACCTACTTTCAAATCCACCACGATCGCGTGCCATCACTTTCACCCCCCACGCCCTTCCTTTAACTGCCGTGGATACAACGCCGATGAGTATGACCATGCGGACAGAATCACTGGGAATCGGAATGAGAAATACCGCCATGCGCTGGCACCGGGTAAAACGGGCCATGAAACTGGAAGACCAGACCTACGCGGAGAAGCTCTCGGAGATGATCGCCCGACATGAAACGGAGCGGTTTATGGTCTTTGAGGATCCGCTGGAGGCGGCGCTCTTTGCGGTGCTCATCGAGCTCTTAAAAGAGATCGATCAAAAGAAGGAGCGCAGATCAGGAATTACGGAGTGGCTTCCTTCTCCCGGATGATACCGGATACCCTGGTGGCGGGCAGGAAGCAGTCTGGTCGACAGAAAAATGGAACAACGGCGTTACCGGTGGGCGAAATAGGCCTCGACACCCTCATCGGTAACCCGGTCGATGCGGGCAAATCCGATCCGTTCGAACTGAATCACCGCTCCGACTTCTTCTGCCACGCGGGGTTCACAGGCGCCTTTCTGATCTCCCTGCGGGGTATGGAGGGTACAGGGCAGGTGTTCCTCCTCCGGAAGCCACTGGATAATAGAAGCCTTGTGTTCCCGTGCCTCCGCAAGTGAGTCTCCGACATAGAGGGCCTGTCCTTTGGATGAGACCGAGATATTGAAGAGATCCTTCAGACGGACAATGGGTGCGGCGGTGATCTCCGCCGCAGGAACGAGAACCGACCGGCAGAAATGCAGAAGACGGGTGCCCCGGGTTGGATCCGAGGGTTGGAGAAGGGGATGTGATTCACGGGGAGAGGTCCCTTCCACCACCAGTTTCACCGGGTCGGGGACAAAGAAGTATCGGTTTGCCGTACGGTCTACGATCTCGCGGTTGCGGGCGTACAGATTCTCCCAGGAGAAGCTGATATCTGTCTCTCCGATACCGATATCCAGCATAGCCTTGTACACGGCTTCCGGCTGGATGCCCCGTCGGGAGATGGCCCTCAGTGTCCCCAGACGAATATCATCCCATCCGGTGAAGTGGCCTTCGCGAATTCCCGCCCGCATCTGCGACGTAGAGAGCACTACATGTTCGATGGACATTCTTCCATAGTGCCGGTACACGGGTGGCGACCAACCGAAATACTCAAACAGATACCGCTGGCGCTCGGTATTGGCGATGTGATCCTTTCCCCGGATGACATGGGTAATCCCCAGCAGGTGATCGTCCACCGCTACGGAAAAATTCATCAGGGGAAATACCGTCGCGTCCACTCTCGGATGCGGAGGAGCGGTGACGATGCGGAACGCCGGGAAGTCCCGGACCGCCGGATCGGCCGCCTCCAGGTCGGTTTTTACCCGCACCGAGACCTCCCCCTCCACGTACTCTCCTCCCAGCATGCTCTGCCAGCGGGCGAGGTTTTCTTCGATGGAAAAGGAACGGCAGGGACATGCCTTTTTGGCCAGCTTCAAGGAACGGAATCGTTCGGATTCGCAGGTACAGACATACGCCCCCCCCTTCCGGATCAGCTGTTCCGCAAGGCGATAGTAGATCTCCAGTCGGTCGCTCTGATACACGATCTCATCGACCTGCAGGCCCAGCCAGGCGATATCCTCCTGCACGGTTCGGTAGGCATCCGGGTCTACCCGTTTCGGGTCGGTATCTTCGATGCGCAGCACGAATTTTCCGCCATATCGGCGCACGTAGGCATCGTTTAACACCGCAGCCCGTGCGTGTCCGATATGAAGAGGGCCGCTCGGATTCGGAGCAAACCGCATAATCACCCCATCTTCCCCGCCCGGGAGTGCCGGAAGTTCATGGGTATGTTCCCGTACGGTATGCAATTCGACGAAGAGGGCCGGATATTGTTCCTCGAGGAGGGCTTTCCGAGTATCCGGAGAGAGTGCGGCCACCTCCTCGAGAATCGGGCCTACCAGGGCTGCGATCTCACGCGCCTGCGATCGCAGGTCCGGATGAACTCCCAGGAATTTCGCGATCACGGTCCCCTTCTTGGGAAGATCCCCGTATTTTACGGCATTCTGAAGTGCGTATCCATAGAGAATGTCATGCAGATCTCCGCTCGTATTAGTGCCTCCTTGCGATAAAGAACTGACTCATGTCCGTAAGGAGAGAACGTTCTACGGATTCTGGTAAGATTCCGAGAGTTTTTACTCCCCGGTCCACCATATCGGCGGATACTTCCTGGACTTCTTTGATGATATCTGCGGAACGTAGTGTGGCTACCAACGCATCGACTTCCTGATCAGATAAAACGTGTCGATAGGTAGAGAGATCCAGTCCTTTTTCGCGAGCCTTAATCGCGATCAGGGTCTGTTTCTCCTTCCGGATGTCAGACGCCCGGTCCTTGCCGGTGCGCTCACTGTGGGAGAGGATATCGATGAGATCGTCCTGTATCTGGAACGCGATCCCGCAGAGAAGACCGAACTGGTGAAGGGCGCTTACCTGGGTGGGTTTCCCTCCGGCCAGGATCGCGCCAATTGCTGCCGATGCGGCAAACAGTGTACCGGTTTTTTTCTGGACCATCTCCAGATATTCCCCCTCCGTCACATCGTTTCTCTTCTCAAATGACATATCCATGTGCTGGCCTTCGCAGATCTGGGCACAGGTCCGGGCGAGGAGTGAGACCGCACGCATCTTTGCGGTATCGGGCGCGGGAGCGTGGCTGAGGAACTCAAAGGCACGGGCATACAGGACATCTCCTGCCAGGATAGCAGTCGGTTCATCCCACCGTGTGTGGACGGTAGGCACACCCCTGCGTTCCACATCCCGGTCCATAATATCGTCATGGATGAGGGTGAAGGTATGCGTCAGCTCCACCGCCAGAGCGGCATGCATCAGATCAAATGAACTTCCCTTCTTCACCGCATCCGCAGAAAGCAGGAGCAGAGAAGGTCGCAGGCGTTTTCCTCCCGCGAGCAGCAGGTGAGCGCTGGCCTTGTTCAGTTCATCCGTGGCATCACCGAAATGGCGCCGTATCATCAGGTCGACGTCTCGCGCCACATTGTCCATGTATTCCTTGATTTCCATTCTGTTCCTCATTTTTTAATGAGCACACGTTGTCCGTTGGAGAGCAGATGCAGGTCATTGTGCAGACTGTATCCCAGTTCCCCCGCGAAGTTGGCATATGCGCCGGTATGGGTAAGACCTCCGTGAGAGGGGATAATATGCTCCGGGTTCAGGAGATGGATCATCTCATAATGATCTTCACGGTAGGCGTGACCACTGACATGGAGATCGTCAAATATGCGGGCTCCTTTCATCCGGAGACGGGTCTCCAGCATATACCGCTGCCCGTAATTCATCGGGTTGGGGATGATCTTGGCGCTGAAGATGATCTTGTCTCCCCGGTCCACCTTGTAGGCCGTGTCCTCCTGAACGATGCGGCTTAGAATGGAACCCGGCTCTCCCTGGTGGCCGGTGACGATGGGCAGAAAATGCTCCTTCCCCGCCTTCATCATTCGGCGGAAGGTGCGGTCGATGCTCTTCCGGTTTCCGACCATGGACAGGGAACTGGGAAATGCCACCAGCTTCATCTGCTCTGCGGTGGCGCTGTACCGCTCCATCGATCGGCCGATAAGGATCGGCTTACGTCCTATCTCGTGGGCACACTCTGCGATGGTCTTGATACGTGCGATGTGCGATGAGAAGGTGGAGACGAGGATGGCGTTCTTGTCGTCCTCATAACTGGTAATGGTGTCCCGCACCAGATCCCGTGCGATCCGCTCACTCGGGGTCCTCCCGTTCACCATGATGTTGGTACTCTCCACGATAACGGCGAGCACTCCTTCCTTTCCCAGCTGGCGAAGGCGAGCGAAATCCGGAGGCTCCCCGATCACGGGGGTGCGATCCAGTTTGAAGTCGTTCACATACACCACCGCTCCATGGGGTGTATGCAGCACCGGCACCACGGTATCGATGATCGAGTGCTGCATCCTGACAAACTCAAGTATCAGATGGGGAGAGATGGTGTACCGCTGCCCGGCCTTAAGCGCGAAGAGCTTATTGTTTACCCCGAATTTCTGCTCCCCGGCAATCTGCTGCCGTATCAGTTCGGTGGTATAGGGAGAGGCGATGATCGGAGCGTTGTACCGGTGGGCCAGTTTGGGGATCGCTCCGATATGATCCAGGTGACCGTGTGCACACACGATCGCTTTTACCGTCCCCTCCACCGTGTTCATCATCGTATCATCGGGAATGGCCTTCATCTGGATCAGATCCAGGGAGTGCATATTTTCTATATCTGCATCCTCGTGGATCATGATCTGGTCCAGCCGTAATCCCATGTCAAATATGACTATTTCTTTGCCGCAGCGGACGGCGGTCATATTTCTTCCCATTTCGTCGAATCCGCCTACGGCTACAATTTCAATATCCATGTGGTTCCTCCCTTTCGGGTTGTTCCAGCAGCTGGCGGGACAGGCCGGTGATCCTGGGCCGGACCGAACGCAGTTCCGCGATAGTCCGCGATCCGGTCAGGAACATCCCAATCCTGAGCTGCTGGTGTATTTCTTCAATTGAGTTGATCAGGACCTGCTCTCCCCGCATCCCCGCCCTGAACAGGGGTAGCGCCATGCCACCGAGGTGCGCCCCGAGTGTGAGACTCTTGGCCACATCGATTCCGGTTCGCAAACCTCCGGTGGCGATGCAGGGTGCACCGGTGCGGGATGTCTCCACCAGACTCACCACGGTGGGAATCCCCCAATTGGTGAAGGGCCTTCCTATCGAAACCGCCGGACCCTCTTTTGCCCGGATGATTTCGACCGCCGCCCACGAGGTGCCTCCGCTTCCACCGATGTCTATTGCCTGAACCCCCGCACCAAGAATGCTCCTTGCGACCGTTTCCGAAATGCCGGCACCTGTCTCCTTGACTATAACCGGAACCCGGAGGTCCTGGCAAAGGGATCTGAGCGCTTCCAGGCCTCCTTCCGCGCGGTGGTCACCCTCAGGCTGAATGGCCTCCTGAAGAAAATTCAGGTGGATCACGAGGGCCTGTGCCTCGATCATCTCTACTGCCTTCTCTGCCCATTCCACACCATGATCGCGCAACTGCACGATTCCGAGATTCGCGCATAAGAACGCGTGGGGAGCGGTCTCCCGCACAATCGTAAAACTGTCGGCAAGAGCACTGTTCTCCAGTGCCGCCCGCTGGGATCCTACTCCCATGCCGATCCCGAAATGTTCCGCAGCGACGGCAAGCCTCCGGTTGATCTCCTTCGTGGCAGGATGCCCCCCGGTCATGGCGGCGATGAAAAGAGGCGAACGAAGTCGGAAATCCAGGAAATGTGCCGAGAGATCGATGCGGTCCATGTCGCATTCGGGCAGGGCGTTGTGCATCAGGAACACATCCTCAAACCCGGTCCTGCCGCACTCCACATCCTCTTCGTTGCAGACCCGGAGATGGTCCAGTTTTCTGGAAGAGGTGACCGTCATTTCCATGCCTCCACTGTGGTTCCCCCGTGATCGGCTCCGGCCAGGAAATCCCGGAGACGGGATACGTGAAAGATGTGGGACTCGATTCCGTGTTCGGCCAGACGTCTCAGTTCCGCTACCTTTCCCTGCATTCCCCCGGTGACATCGGCGTGCGTGGATCCTTCCGTCCGGATCGAACCGGCGCCACTTTTCGTCAGGCGCCGGAGGACAGTTCCCTGCTGAAGCACCCCGGGCACATCGGTAGCCAGCCCCACCCGTTGCACTCCCAGACTTGCGGCCAAGTACGTGACCAGTTGATCACCGGAGACAATACTTACCCCCCGAATACGGTCCATCACCACATCTCCGTGAAGAACCGGGACCAGTCCTCGCTCACGCATGAGCCCAAGAGGAGGGGAATCGAAGGAGACGAGTCGCCCATCTTCTGCAACGGCACTCCCCAGCGGGTGAATGCCGATTGCCTCTATCCCTTCTGCTCGGAGGGCGCGCACCACCTCGGTATTGAGCGCACATACCGCCGTATGCGTCTCATACACACCCGGAAGACACTCTGGCAGGAGTCCCTGGTCCAGATGGTATCTCTGCGCCTGGGGATGGCCACAGGAGCCGGCCCCGTGGATGAGCAGGAGGGATCGCGTTTTCGCGCCGGCGATGGCTTGAGCCGTTTCCTTAAGCCTCTGCGAATTGATGGCGCAGTCTCCGGATTTATCTGTCAGCACGCTCCCTCCGATTTTTAACAGGATATCTTCAGACATTCTTCTCCTTTCGCGCCCCTTCGGTATCGATGGTGGTGATGAGAGGGCTTGCGTCGCAGGCCTTGATCGCTCCCGCCACCCGGCTCCGCAGGCGACTCGGGCAGATGGCCACCATACAACCTCCTCCTCCGGCCCCGGTTAACTTGGCACCAAACGCTCCGGCCGCCCGGGCAGAGAGCACCAGCTTGGACAACATCGGATGACCTACTCCCAATGCCTCCAGGAGTGCGTGATTGATATCCATCAAGTATCCGAGTTCTTTGGGATTGTTCATGGCGTGGAGCGCTTTCCGGGTGGTACCTTCGATCGCATCGAGTAGTGGCAGGGCGATATCCGGGTTATTTTTGCGGAAGTTTGCGACCATGTCTACCATGCGGGAGGTGTTGTGGGAAACCCCGGTATTTCCGATGACCAGCGGGAAATTCTGGGGTGGCAGCCGGCGTTTGGCATCCGGGCCGATCAGGACCAGTCCCCCGAATGAAGAGACATAGGTATCGGTCGGGCTCGCGAGGCCCTTCTGCACCTTTTTCTCTATCTCGAAGGCAATACTGGACACCTCCTCGCGGGTGTGCCCAAGATCGAATTCGTCATTGATAGAACACAGGGTGGCTACCGTGACCGCGGCGGAAGAACCAAGACCGGACGCACTGGGAAGAAGCGAACGGATGTAGAGAGTACCACGCACGCCCATCTGTCGGAAGCATTCCTCCAGATATGGAGACTTCACCTCTGTGGTCCGCTTTGCCTTCCTCACCGTGACATAGACTCGCGGGCGGATGGCCATCGCCACACCCGGCTTTCCATATACCACCGCGTGCTCCCCGAACAGGAAGACCTTCCCCGGAGCACTCCATGTTGCCACTCACATCACCGCGATGGCTCCATATCCCACCACCTGATCATAGTCCCCGGTCACTTCCCCGCTGGTCTGATAGGTGATCAGGCGGGCGTTTCGCGCTCCCCGCTGCTGCAGAGTCAGGACCATGCTTGCGATCGGTCCGTACCCACAGGCACTTACCCCCTCTGCCTCGATTCGTCGATAAAATTCGGGTATATCGAGCGTTTCCAGCGCCCCGATGGCGTAGAGATCCTGTTTCTTTGCCACCTCATGGGGAACGTAGTGGGAAAAATCGCTGGAGGCTACGATCCGCACATCCCGTCCCGTGGAGGAAAGCGCCCTCTCCAGATGATCTGCCAGGGTTTTTGCGCTTGCCATCGTCTGATCGCCCATCATGATCGGAACGATCCGGGCATGAGGGAAACGATATTTGATGAAGGGGAGCTGCACTTCAATGGAATGCTCATTTCGGTGAGAGTATTCATCCACCCGAATATCCAGAGCCGACACAAACTCCCGGTCCACATCCACCAGCCCGAGGGGAGTTTCCCAGGACACTGCAGACGTGCAGGTGAGATAGCCCCGGTGGCTTGGGCCCAGTATGATAAAGGATCCGGAGAACTCCCTTGACAGGGAAGCATATGCCGCGGCTGCCACTTCTCCGGAGTAGATGTAACCCGCATGAGGGGCCACGATGCCCCGGGCGTCAAGATCGGTGTCCTTGTTACGGTAACACTTCTCCAGGAGCTGTTCCAGATGGTCCGGGTCCCGCGGGTAGAACATGCCTGCCACGCTACTCGGCCGTACGTCCATTCCCGTCACCCCATGAATGGATCAGAGTTCCGTCTCGAAATCTTCGGGAGTCAGGGAGGTAGCGACTCCTCGGAGACGGAGTATCTCCTTGGTCAGAAGGAAATATACCATGGATAAGGCTTTACGTCCCTTGTTGTTAGTCGGAATGACCAGATCAATATTGGTGGTCATGTTGTTGGTGTCGCAGAGCGCAACCACGGGAATGCCGCATTGCACGGCTTCGGTCACGGCTTGTGCATCGCCGATGGGATCGGTGACTACCACGACCTCCGGTTCGATGTAGGACGCGAGATTCGGGTTCGTGAGAGTGCCCGGAATAAACCGTCCGACCTTGGCCATTCCCCCGATGGTCTCGGCAAACCTCCGTGCCGGATATTGCCCGTACTGCCGGGAGGTAACCACCAGGATACCGGTGGAATCATACCGGGAGAGGAATTTAGCGGCGGTCTTAATCCGTTCGTCCGTTGCCCGGATATCCAGTATGTACAGGCCGTCCCCCCGAACCCGGTAGATGAATTCCTTCATGTCTTTGCTTTTCTGCTGGGTTCCGATGTGGACTCCGGCAGCGAGGTACTCTTCCACCGGGACAAGCGGCTCTTTCAGAACTATCTCCATCTCGTTTACTGTCATTGCATTGCCTCTTCGATTCGTATCAGTTCGTTTAATTTAGCGATGCGTTCCCCCCCCACCACACCGGTCTTCATAAATATACATCCGAACGCGGTGGCCAGGTGGGCGATAGTGTCATCCGTGGTCTCCCCCGATCGGTGGCTCATCACGGTATCCAGTCCATGCGTCTGGGCCACCTTTACCGCCTCATAGGTATCGGAAAGCGTGCCCACCTGGTTAGGTTTGATCAACACACAATTCGCGGCGCCCAGTTCCACCCCGCGGATGATCCGCTCCACCTGAGTGACGAAGAGATCGTCACCACACACAAGGCAGCGGTCTCCTACCTGATTTGTCAATTCTGCAAAGGCTTCGAAATCCTCTTCCTGCAGGGGATCCTCGATATACACCAGGCCGTAGGTATCCACCAGCTCCCCCAGGTACGCAATCTGGTCCTCGGTGGTGCGATTTCGTTCCCGATACTGGTACACTTCTCCGTCCCAGAGCTGACTTGCCGCGACGTCCACTCCGATATTAATGGAGAGCATGAGGGTGTCCGAGACCGCCGTCACGGCCTCCGAGAGGATCTCAAAGGCCTGTTCATCGCGTATGGCCGGAGCCCAGGCCCCCTCATCTCCTTTACCGCAGGATAGATCCTGGGCCTTCAGCAGCTCCCGTACTTTTTTGTGTACGGCGGCATTGGCAAATACGGCCTCCCCCGCATCCGCCGCACCGGTGGGAACGACCAGGAACTCCTGGATCTCGGTGGCATTCGGTGCATGGGCCCCTCCGCCGATGATATTGCCCAGGGGAAGCGGCGTGGTACCGGTAAAAGCCCCTCCCAGGTGACGGAAGAGATCCATGTTCAGGGCGGATGCGGCCGCCCGGCTGCAGGCAATGGACAGGGCAACCGCCACGTTTGCTCCGATGTGGCTGAAGTCAGAGGTTCCGTCCAGCTCCCGCAGAAGGGTATCAAAATGGATCTGATCCCGTGCGTCTTCACCGATCAGGGACGGGATCAACGTCTTCTCCGCATCCTCGATCGCTTCCTGCACCGGGCGCACTTTCGCTTCATGGGTTCCGGTGCTGGCCCCGCTCGGGGCCGCCCCGCGCCCCCAGCCCATGAGGGTCCATATCTCTGCCTCGACGGTGGGATTGCCCCGGCTGTCGAGGATCTTCCGCAGTCTGATCTGCTCGATGGTCGTCATTACATTCCTACTTTCCTCTTGACGGTGATCGGGATCACTTCCTTGGTGAACTCTTCAATCGCGATTTCCAGAGGATCGATTTTTTCGGTTTTCACGAGTAGAGGCGCGCCCATCGAGATCTGAAGAGCCCGCGCTCCGATAATCCTCGCCCGTTCGTATCGGGTATACGATTCCATCATCCATCCTCAAAAACTTGGTTTTTTAAATGGGGTCGCTGAGATTCGAACTCAGGTCACAGCATCCCGAACGCCATAGGATAGTCCAGGCTACCCCACGACCCCTCACTGGTATGGGTTGAGGTCATCGACAATCTCTTTATGGGTCAGGAGCATCCGTCTGCAGCAGTATCTGTGCAGTCCGAGATCATCGAGGATCTTTGCCGGATCCTCGCCTGATTCTCGTCGGTGTTTGAACTCCTCCCATGCTGTAGAGATGACTTTTCCGCAGGTGAAACACCGTACTGGTATCATGCACTCAGTCTCTTATACAATGTAATAACCTATCGATAAGACTTTTGGAACCGCTGGCGTGCTCCACGGCCGTGGGGTTTCTTTACCTCTTTCTGCCGAGAGTCATTCACCAGAAGTGTGCGGTCATACGCGAGGAAGAGATCCCGAATGCGGGTATCGTTACGCCACTTCAGGATTCCCCGGGCGAGCGCCGTACGGACCGCCTCCATCTGTCCCATGCTCCCTCCGCCCTGGACACGGATGGTCGCATCCACACCTTCCAGAGCGTTGGGTATCAGGATTAAGGGCTCGCTGATCTTCATACGGACCAGTTCTGTCCCGTACATGGCTAACGGAACCGCATTGATGCGAATCATTCCGTGCCCTTCACGAAAGGTCGCCCGTGCGATGGCCTTTTTCCTCTTACCGCTGGTATTGATAATTTTTACCACGCTAACACCACCTAAAACGACGCTCCCAGGTAGGAGCTGATTGATTCCAGGGTTACATACCGTGAAGAGCTGAGACGGGAGACATGTACCTCTTCAACTATCTCCATCGGGCTCTCACGGAACTGTTTGGGGACGCCCACGTAGGCCTTAACACGTTGAAATGCTTCCCGTCCGGGTTGCCGCTTGTAAGGAAGCATTCCCCGGATGGTTCGTTTCATGATCGCATCCGGCCGCCGCGGGAAGAACGGGCCGCCCTCTTTGGACCCCCTCTGCCGCTTCTGCAGGTAGACTCCAGTGACCCGTTTGCGGGTCCCGGTAATGACGACCTTTTCCACGTTCACCAGGGCGATCTCTTCACCCTCCATGGCCCGCTTGGCCACTACACTTGCCAGTCTTCCCAGGATCAGATCTTCTGCATTGATGACGGTTACCATAGTCTCACCGGAGTATCCTGATACGGCTGCCCTGGGGGTTCGAGGAAAGAAGTTCCTCGATGGTCATGCAGGCACCCTGGGCATCCTGTATCTTTCCCACTGCGGACTTACTGAAGTTCAGTGCCGCGATCTGTACGGGCTGGTTGAGTACCCCGGTACCAAGGACTTTTCCTGGAACCAGAATCGTCTCACCTTTCGCCGCATAGCGGTTAATCTTACCAATGTTCACTTCTGCATAGTTTCTGCTGGGGGCCTCCAACCTCATGGCGATGTCCCGCCAGATCGATGCCTCGTTGGTGCGAGCTGCCTCCTTGAGCAGGGCGATAAGGTTGGTAAGCCGGGGGTTGGTCTTCTCCCTCACCATATTAGGTCACTCCTGATAACTGCGAGACGATGGTATGCAGATCATCCGACTTCTCCCGCATCCGCAGGAGGGCGCGTTCCATGATCTCCTGTGCCGGCAGGGATTCATCTCCTTCGATCACAAAGATCTTGCGGGTGTCATCCCCTCTCACCTGGATTGAGGGTTCGGACCCAATCCCTCCCGCCATACAGGCTTCTTCACACAGGCGGCAGAGCAGGCATTCTTCCTGTTTCTCTGTCACTACCTGCGCCTTTCCCTCGTTAACGCTCAGAATGCCGCGGGGGCATTCCTCTACGCACATTCCGCACCCGTCACAGGTCTCCGAAAAGGTGATCTCAGGGTAGTTTTTGTAGCCACAGGCGACGGTGGGCTGCCATTTGGCGTGTTCTTTACCGGTGTTTATTGTCGCACGGGCTTCCAGGACCACCTTCTGGTTTTCTGAGAGTTTGATGATAGGGATGTCCTCATGACAGGGGGAGGAGGACGGATCCTGGGGGATAAGGTCCCGGGAATAGACCATCCGGGGACCCTCCACACTCAGGGTGTAGGTGGCGGTGCAGTGTGAACACCCGGCTCCTCCGCAGGAGCACTCTCCGACGGGCACGTATGTGGAGAGGTCCGTCCGGAGGGGGATCAGACCCAGACGGTGAGTCAACATCTCATCAAATAGTACGCTGGTGTTGTCGTAGATGCGCACGTCATCGATGGCGAGGGTGGGAACTTCGCTGATCATCATCCGTCGGAACGCATTGGCAAAGGACGTTCTGGTGTCTGCCAGCGTGAAGCGTGCTGAGTTCGTATCCAGTCTGCCAAAAATGATCTCCATCAGACTCTCCTTCCTCTCCGGCCACCCTTGGTGCGGATGCTGTCGTGGGGGACCGGGGTGACATCTTCAATCCTGCCGATGCGCATGCCGGCCCGTGCCAGGGCACGGATAGCGGCCTGGGCACCGGGACCGGGACTTCGCTGCTTCCCTCTTCCAGGTGCCCGGACCAGAACATGGACACCCTTGATGCCCTTCTCCATCGCCGCCTGGGCGATGTTGGTCGCCATCTGCATGGCCGCATACGGAGAGCTTTCGTTGCGGTCCTGTTTCACCACCATCCCGCCACTGATCTTCGCGATGGTCTCCGCTCCCGAGAGATCGGTGATGGTAATCAGGGTATTGTTGAAGGAAGCAAAGATATGGGCAATGCCCCACTTCTCTCGTTCTTCTGCCATCTTATCGGCCTCCCTTCATGATACGTCCACGTTCGGGGTGAAGTTCATGGCCGAGGGCAGACTTTGGATCATACCGCACCAGACTCTCTTCTTCCGTCCGAACCCGGTAGCTGGGGATGGTCACCCGCACATCGCCGATCGCGACGTGCCCATGGGTGACGAATTGCCGAGCCTGCTTGGGGGATCGGGCCAGCCCCTTGCGGTACACGATGGTCTGGAGACGGCGTTCCAGCTCCTGTCCTACTTTGAGGGCGAGTACATCGTCGATACCCGCATCGGCCTTGACCAGGCCCATACGGTGCAGATGTCCCAGCAGGTCCTGCCTTTTCACCGCGATCAGCGGTGAATCGGGTTTGCCGGATTCGAGGGCAAGGAGATCCCTTGCGGCACGCCGGTACCGTCGCAGGGTACTCTCTGCCTTCCATACCTCCCGCTTGTTGCGAAGGCCGTATTCGATGATGAGCCGAACCTCCTCTTCCATACGTGAGCGATCGAATCTCCGGACCGGAGTCTCGTACTGTTTGGTATCTTTTCCCGGATATCCCATGGAACACCTACTCTTTCTTCCTGGTTACACCGACTGTGGCGCCGGTTCTGCCCGTTGATTTGGTCCTTTGTCCTCGTACTTTCTGCCCGGTTTCGTGACGGATGCCCCGGTAACTGCGGATTTTTCGCATCCGGTTGATGTCATCGTCCTTAGTGGTCATGACATCCGTCCCGAACAGGTGTCGGGCTTCCCCGGTATAGACATCAAACGGACGGTTTGTCAGCCAGAACGGTACGGTGGCGCCATAGGTCTCCACGGCCTTGCGTATACGATCCACCTGCTCATCAGGAATCGTACCGAGCCGTACATGCGAGTCCACCTTGGCCTGTTGGGCAATGATTCGCGCCGTTCGCCTTCCCACTCCATCCAGGGCGGTCAGCGCGACCTGAACGGATTTCGTGCCGTCGAGATCGATGTTGTTAATCCGGACGAAATATCGGATCTCCTCTTCCGCCTTCGTCTCCTTTGACGCCTTCGTCTCTTTTACCGGTTTGCTTTCCTTGGTCTCTTTTGCCATTCAAACCCTCCTTTCCGTGATGTGAGCTTGAGCGCTGAGGGAGGGATTTGAACCCTCGAGTCCCGCAAGGGACACAGGTTTAGCAAACCTGCGCCATACCAGGCTTGGCTACCTCAACAGGAATCTCGCATCTTTCGATACTCGCGGTGCGGGATCCACCGCTCCATGAATGGTGCTAACATTATCTGCGGGGAGCCATATTAATGATTGTGGTGTTTCCTCACTTCGCCCCGCGCGATCAACGCGGATGTGACGAGAGGAAGAGAGATGGTCGCATCGCAGAAACACTGCACTCTCGGTGCATCCGGAGCCTCTTTTCCCCAGCTGATGGCCTCCTCAAAGGTGCAACCGGAGAGGCCTCCCCAGTGGGGTGCATCGGTCGTGTATTGAATCGCGTAATCGTGCCCGTGAACTCTGGGATTGTGGATAGAGGCGATCACCTGTGTCTGCTGGATAAAATTCTTCGGTACCCCCCCTCCGATATAGACTACGCCGGTCTTAGCCGCTGTTTCTACCAGGCGGGCGATCTGATCCGTATCGTCGATCTGGTCTATTTCCACCTCCACTCCCAGACGGCGTGCAATGACCAGCCCGATACCGATAGAGGAATCGCACAGAGCAGGTATGAAAATAGGTATCTTGTGTGTGACCGCCTCTGCGACAAAGGAATTCCCCTGCGGTTTTTCCTCCATAATCTTCCGTCCCAGCCTCTCCACGAAATCCGGTGAGGAACCCCGGTAGGGGGCCAAGTCACGGGCGAAGCGGGCGATGAATTGATCCACCTCACGAAATTCTTCCTCATAGGCGAAGACATCGTAGATGCGGTCGATTCCTTTCTCAAACAGCATCTGATCATCGGCATGATGATATCCCAGGTAGTGGTGGACTCCCAGGTGTTCGCAGATGTCGTGAAACACATTGGCTCCGGTGGACACGATTACATCGATATAGCGATGGCGGATCAACTCCATGAGACAGGTCTGCATGCCGGCCGGGACCATGGCGCCCGACAATCCCAGGAAGATAGTGCAGTCCGGATCACGGATCATACGGGACCAGATCTCCACGGATTCACCGAGTCTTCGTCCCTGAAACCCGGTAAGGCTCATGGATCGAAGCAGATCTGCAACATTGCTGGTCGGTATCACCGGTTGCCGTGGCTTCATAACTACCCCATACCTCTTTCCGCCTCAGGGTAATAAGGATTGAGGGAAAAAGAAGGGTTGTCTCTACCGCCGAAGAAATATTATGGCGACGACCAGGCCTATCAGGGAGAGCAGGGCTACATAGGGGAAGACGCCGAGGTATGAACCCGTCGATTCCCGGATAAATCCTGCGAGCATCGGTCCCGCGATGGCCCCTGCTCCATAGGCCAGGAACACAAGCCCGTAACAACGGGGATAGTCGCAGGTGCCGAAAAACGACGCAGTGGTGGTAGGAGCGATGGCCAGCCATCCGCCCAGGCATCCCCAGAGTATGGCGAAGGAGAGGATATAAATGGGGACAGAGGGCACCTGCCACATCAATAAGGAAGCTGCTCCGATGAGGATGAATGAAAGGACTGCGGTGTTTCGGGGGTTCAACCGGTCGGTGAGCGACCCGAATACGGGTCTTCCACCTCCATTGAAGATAGCAAAAAAACCCACCAGAACCGTGGCAAGCCCGCTTTCCACTGCGACGACCTCGGTTCCCACTGGCTTTGCGATAGAGATGGCTGTCAGACCTGCGAGACAGCCGATGAAATAACAACACCAAAGACCATAAAATGCCGATGTGCGGACCATCTCGCTGCGGTTACACTCGCACGAGACCTGGCCGGCAGCGGGTGTGGGAGCCTTCCATCCGGAGGGGATCCATCCCGCGGGAGGAAAACGGAGGGGAAGCGCGAGCAGAACGATCAGGATAATGAATCCGATCCCGAAAATACGGAAGGTGTTCATGATTCCCGCCGAAGAGATGAAATAGCCTGCGATATTCGCGATAAAGAACGCAGAAAAGCCGAATCC
>JBAIXL010000155.1:0-1519 GCA_037916685.1 Methanolinea tarda | reverse complement strand
GTGCGAGTACCTGGCCCTGTTTCTCGGCATCACCGGCAAGGGAGGAAAACACCTCCGCCGAAAAGAGGTTTTCCAGATGGAGGAGGGCCGAGAAGCGGCCCTTGTCCGGTCAAAGCAACTGGACGATTATGCCTGCAATATCAGGCGCTTTTTCCGCCGCTATCGGACCGGATATGACAAACCACTGCTGCGGGAAAGAAAAACCCTCAGGCAGGACATCCTGAATTTTTTCGACGCCTCCGAGGATGACTGGAAGGATCACCGCTGGCATCTGAAGCACGTCATCAAGGATATAGATACGTTACGCGCATTGGTGAGGCTCGAAAAGGGAGAAGCGGAAGGCCTGGCCAGCGCGAAAAAGTACAACATCCCCTTTGAGATAACCCCATACTATCTGTCGCTATTTCGCAAGGAAGGCCGCTCCGACTATGATCGGGCCATCCGCGCACAGGTGATCCCGAGCACCCTCTACTGCGAACAGGTGGCCGAGAGCCGCCGAAAGGGGATCGACCTCGATTTCATGGGGGAGAGATCCACGAGTCCCATCGACGGCGTCACCCGCCGTTATCCCGAGATCCTGATCCTTAAGCCCTACAATTCTTGTCCCCAGATTTGCGTGTACTGCCAGCGAAACTGGGAAATCAAGGGCATGGACGACACGGTCATGATGGCCCGCAAGAAGGTGAAAGAGGCCCTCAAGTGGATCGAGGAGAACGAAACCATAACTGAGGTGCTCATCACGGGAGGAGATCCCCTCACACTGAACAACGACTATCTGGACTGGCTGATCGGTGAAGTGGCCTCGATCAACCATATCGAAAGGATCCGAATCGGCACAAGAATCCCGGTTACATTGCCGTTCCGAGTGGACGACGGGCTTTTACAGGTCTTCAAAAAGTATCATGATTGGGGGAAGCGAGAGCTGGCCGTCGTGACCCATTTTGAACATCCCACTGAAATTACTCCGGATTCTCTTCAGTGCATCCGGAAAATAAAGAATCTGGGAATGAATATCTACAACCAGCAGGTGTTCACCTACTACAACAGCAGAAGATTCGAAACAGCCCTGCTGCGCAGGACGCTGAAGCTGTCCGGCGTTGACCCGTACTACTCCTTCAGCACGAAGGGAAAAGAAGAGACCGTTGACTTCAGAGTCCCTATCGCACGGATGGAACAGGAACAGATGGAGGAGGCTCGGCTTCTTCCGGGGCTGGTGCGGACCGATGAGCCTGTCTTCAACGTACCGCGGCTGGGCAAGGTCAATCTGAGGGCCTGGCAGGACCATGAGATTGTGAACATCCTTCCCGATGGCCGTCGGATGTACCGATTTTATTCCTGGGAAGTTCGGCTCGTTACGGCGCTGGATTACCTGCACGCGGATGTGCCGATCTACGATTATCTGAAGAGATTGTCCGACGATGGTGAAAATATCAGTGATTATAGCTCTATCTGGTACTATTTCTAATCCCAGGAAAAAGGACAAAGGTTAAAGGAAAAAGGTGGTTTCTTTCGCTTTTTG
>JBAIXL010000154.1:0-1925 GCA_037916685.1 Methanolinea tarda | reverse complement strand
ACCAGCGCATCGGGAATTTGTTCTGGCCCGAGGTTTCGAATGCGCGCATAAAGGCGGTTTTCTTCACCCACCGCACCGGTGTCTCCGGCACCGTTGGGGTCGCCATCTGCAGTCCAGGATGTGGCGGAATAGGTGTCATATCCATTAAGAGGGCTGTCCACCCAGATATCCGGAGACTGGTAGGTCGCATCCCACGGGGTGAGGTAGGCGTCGAAGAGTTGGCCCTGCGGCGGGTTTGCCCGACCCACCTCGATCTTGACCTTGAAGGAAATGTTGGGGGTCGATCCGAGTTCTCCCAGGACGGTCACTTTCACCCCGGTGGATGGATCCGAATACACGGGGTTATTCATATCCAGGGCATCGTTATAGGGCGAAAGCAAAATCATTTCTTTTCGATACACGTTGGGCCAGCTGGCCTCATTGGCATCGTTCCGCACATCATAGACGAGGACGCCTCGATTCCCTGCGACAGTGTCTATGCTGTCCAGCATTTCGTCAAAGACACGCGGCGAGACCACAGGCTGGTCCTGACGCCCTTCCAAAAAGATGGAGTGCAGGGGGGAGAGCCGGATCTCCGCTGCATAAGCCACGGGATCCGGATCACTCGGGAATGCCGGGAGCGGCCCGTACATGGGAGCAAGATTGACCAGGGTCGTGGCGATAGTACCGGACGGACCGGGGAGATTTGCCTGCAGGATGGAATTGGTGGGGATCCAGCTTCCGCCAGTCGTATACTGTCCGATGCGCGGGCCCTTCTCCCAGGCCGTGATATGGCTCCCGAACCAGTGATACGCCATCATGGTCCATCCGTTCATGTACTGCCCCGGCTGGGTCATGCCCTCTGGATACTGGTCGTCCAGACCCAGATTATGCCCTGTCTCGTGAGCCCAGACCTCCCATTCCACATTATGTTCCAGGCGCATCCATCCATAGTGGATGGTGGCACTCTCCCGGAGGTAATGATCCTGCGAATACCCATACGAGTTAAGGGTGGTGAATGAAAAACTGGGCTTGGTTGTTGGGTTTCCCACGAGCATGTAATTAATACTCGAATAACCCGACAGATCCACGCCCGCGGTATTGAGGGCGGTATAAAGCTCATTGGTCCAGCTCGCCCGATCCATTCCGGTACGCCCGTCGCTCCCGGATACCCCGGCTCCATCGACCAACTGCACCTGTGCTGCAGACAATCCAAAGGCTGCCCAGGCTGTTCCTGAAAGGGAAGTGATCCGATACCCGGGGCCGGAACCGCCCAGGGGTAGGAGGTCCATGGAGATATCGCTGTTGCCATGGTCGATGAAGAACGGGATGAGATGCCCCGTGGACAGAAAGAAATTACGGGCATTTTCCCAGGTGAAATTGGTCCTGGTGCTGGGTGCCGTGGAATTCAAAGAAAATGTGTATGTGCTCACAGATCCATCCGGTTTTGTCACCTCGATCCCCAGGCCGGGATCTGCGGTGATGTAGGCCGTCAGATCGATGGGGTAATGTGCGGACGCCCCGTGCGCATACGGATAGCGCGATTCATAGATATATTCCCCGTATTTTTTTGTGAGCGGGATGAACTGCGAGTAAAGCGTTGCGGAGAGCGAGACATTCCCTTTTGATATCATGGAATAGTACGAGTTTACGGTGGCATACCTTCCTTGCATGTCCGCATTGAAATCCGTCTGGCTGAATGTGGGGATCACATCGGTTGGATATCCGACGACCACCAGGACATTCTGCAGGCCGAACGGGGTGATCTGGGAGATATAGGAAGAATTTCCTGATTTGTACCTCGTGTCAGGTGGATAGCTGACTATATCCGATTGAATGATGTTGACCGTCTCCTTGCTGCTCACCGCGGCCGGTTCGGGCTGCCCGGCCTTCGCAATTTTGATCGGCGAATTGGCGGGTAAGTCCGGGGCGCGGGTGACAATGAG
>JBAIXL010000153.1:0-1948 GCA_037916685.1 Methanolinea tarda | reverse complement strand
CTCCGATGAAATTTTTTAATTAGATAAGCCGACGGCGGCATCATGCAGGGAAATATTGACGCACGGGGGATGGTAGTAGAGCAGGAGAGTACAGAGATCCGGACCCCATCCGAACGGGAGTGGGATCCCGCCGCGGGACGGACGGAATCCAGCCGCCCTCTTCGGGTGTTGTTTGTAGACGACGAGCCGGCCATGGGCGATGTCTCCCGCATCTTTCTCGAGCGTCTGGGTGGGATGGAAGTGACCCCCGTGCGATCTACGGTGGAGGCGGCGATCGCCCTGGAGGAGCGTTCCTTCGATGCGATCGTCTGCGATTACCAGCTCTGCGAGGCGGATGGAATCGCTTTTTTAAAACGGATCCGGCAGGAAGGAAATGATACTCCCTTCATCGTGTTCACCGGCCGGGGCCGGGAAGAGGTCGCCATCGAGGCCTTAAACAGCGGGGCGGACTTCTATCTGCAGAAAGGCGGGGATCCCAAGAGTCAGTTCGCGGAGCTGGCCCACTTCATCCGCCGGGCCTCCTCCCAGCGAGAGGCGGAGCGGAGACTGGCGGAGAGCGAGAGGAAGTACCGGCACGTGGTGGAGGATCAGACCGAGTTCATCTCCCGCTTCCTCCCGGACGGGACACACGTGTTCGTGAACGAAGCCTACCTGCGCTACTTCGGGTTGTCCCGGGAGGAGCTGCTGGGGAAAGTCTTCCGGCCGCAGATTCATCCCGAAGACCGGGCCCGTCTCACCGCCTTCTTTGCCTCCCTCACGCAGGATCACCCGGTGGACTTCGTGGAGCACCGCATCCTCATGCCGGACGGGAGCGTACGCTGGCAGCGGTGGAGCGACCGGGCGATCTTTGACGAACGCGGCAATGTGATCGAGTACCAGTCCGTCGGTCGGGACGTGACCGACCGGCAGGAGGCGCTGAAGGCGCTGGAGCACAGCGAACACCGCCTGCAGGCCATCATAAAAGGCTCTCCTATACCCACCTTCGTGATCGATCAGCACCACCGGGTGATCTCCTGGAACCATGCCCTGGAGGTGTACAGCGGGATCACTGCCGTGGAAATCTTGGGAACGAACGGCCACTGGCGGGCCTTCTATGAGGAGCCCCGGCCCTGTATGGCCGATCTGCTGGTGGACGGTGCCCTGGATCGTATCCCGGAGTTTTACCCAGGAAAATTTGCCCGTTCCGCACTGGTGGAGAACGCCTATGTAGCGACCGATTTCCTCCCCCGCATGGGGAAGGAGGGAAAGTGGATTTACTTCACTGCGGCACCCATCCTCGATGAATCCGGCACGGCGATCGGGGCTGTGGAGACCCTGGAGGATATCACTCCCCGCAAACAGGCCGAGGAGGCACGTAGGGAGAGTGAGAGCCGCTTCCGCGAACTCGCGGATCTCCTGCCCCTGGTGGTCTTCGAGACGGACCGGGAGGGGAGGCTCACCTATGTGAACCGCCGGGCGTTCGAGATCTTCGGCTACACAGACGAGGATGTGCGAGCCGGTGTGTCCATCTTCCAGGTGATCCATTCCAAAGACCTGGAGCGGGCCCGGAAGGGTTTTGCGGGCCTTCACAAAGGCATACTCCCCGAGAAAGACGAGTACACCGCGGTCCGCAAGAACGGAAGCACCTTCCCCTTTACCGTATACCTGGGTCCGATTCAGAGCGGGAGCGAGATTTCCGGTATGCGGGGCGTGGTCCTGGACGTCACCGAACAGAAGATGATGCAGGAGATCGAACGGCGGGCCTTCGAACAGATCGAGAAGAACATCAACCAGCTCTCCATCCTCAACGATCACATCCGCAATCCCCTCGCGGTGATCGTGGGACTGGCCGACCTGGAGGGAGGGAAGACCGGAGAACAGATTCTTGCCCAGGCGCGGGAGATCGACCGCATCATCACCAGCCTGGATATGGGCTGGCTGGAGTCCGAAAAGATCCGGGAGTTCATGC
>JBAIXL010000152.1:0-5797 GCA_037916685.1 Methanolinea tarda | reverse complement strand
AGGATCTGGCGGTTTTGTCCGATCTTCCAGCACGACCTCGAAATGTGCCCCGCAGATGCGACACAGCCGCAGGTCAGGCTCCAGGTATACACTCCACCGGGCTCCGCAAATGGGGCAGGTAAACATGGTCGCGTAGTTCATGATGGACCGGAGATCTCGGCGGTGTAATAACGGTGCCTGTTGTGGAGGGTGAAAGTGATCAGAACAAGATGGCGGTTTGAATGGGGTATTTACGTTCACGCACCGCCATCAGCGAACAGTATGCCTTGTTCGCCATATGCTGATGCTCTAATGTGTCATATATTTCTTACTCGTCTCACCATTCCCCTATCCTAATATTTCCCCCCCCACTTGCCGGCTGGGTAAAGTAGAACGTCGATCCCTTCCCCACCCCCGACTCCACCCAAATCCGTCCTCCGTGCCGTTCGATGATCTTCTTCACGATAGCCTGTCCAAACACCCGTACCTGAATATTTTTCTCTGGTATGCAACCGCTGGAAGATGATAAATCTTATCAAAAAAGGCTGAATCCATACCGATGCCATTGTCACAAACGGAGAACTGCCACACGTCATCCTGATTTTCTGCTGAAATGCGGATATGCGGCTGAACATCCTCCTTCCGGAATTTTATCGCATTTGCGATCAGGTTCTGAAACACTAATGCCAGTTGTCCTGAATTTGCAGTGACAATGGGAAGGCCATCGGTTCGGATCACCGCATCACTCCCCTAGATAGCAGCCTGAAGATTCCTCCTAACCTGTCCACAGGATCTTCACATTTCATCGGTACGAACTCCTTTCTACGTGTACTTACTCGGGAGTAGTCCAGCAGATCCTGCACCAGTGATTGATCCCGAAATAAGCTGCCTTTGAGCTTTTTCTCCATCTCCGGAATATGTTCATATATGGGGCGGAATTCTAATGTGCAATCTTAAAAAAAGGAATGACTAATTTTCTCGATATATCCTTTTAAGTCGAGGACACATATACCCGGTATCATATTTGTGTTCAGAGACCCGGTATCCTCCGTTGAAGTTCAGTCCAATCGGTGCCCGTGTTATTTCGGATGACTCCGCGAATTTTTTCGAATACGGGAGGGGGCAGCACCATCTGCCAGATACGGATAATGTTTTCCCGGTCTTCGATACCGACCAGTGGCATCCACCATGCTGCTAAATCAAGAAATCGGTCCTGAGGGACATAGCCGGACATGATTCCCACTGCCTTCATCTGCTCCGCCATAGGAAGCCGTTCGGCCAATATTCGGTATACATGGGCATCTTCCTTTGCCAGGTGGATTTTGAGGTGGAAATGAAGAGCCGCACTGGACCGGGCAACCTCCAACGCATCTCCCGCAGAACTCGACCGAACGAGCCTCTCGCATGCCTCATCAAGACCCCGGTGATCCCGTTCATAGGCCCAGGCAACATCGGGCGCGACGGTCTCAAGAACAGGAAAGATGCCTGCTTCCTCTCCCTTTGCGTGCCAGTCCAGCACCTCGTTTAAGAATTCAAACCGGTTGGGAATACTCTGAATATCTTGTGTACCTCTACCTATTTCTAGCGCCATTGCATCTATCAGGGCCATATCCTTTCTAAAGGCGTTGTGGACCGATCTAATTCCATCAATTGGAGTGACCATGCTTTCGGCTCACGCATGCGATATATATAATACTATTTGGTTAGCCCGTGGGATGCCTTCCTGAAAATACGGGGAAAAAAATGCTTAAGACCTAATTTTTTTCCAAAATCTCGACTCAACTTTAGAGTATCTGAAGGAAAAATGGCTATCCAGCATTCCTCTTGGGATCAATTACTGCCGAGCCCGATGGAGTGCCTACCTGACCCGAACTGCGGTTTTGCCGAACTTTGCCTTATTTCCTGCCACATTTTTCACTCTACACAGGGTATAAATCGCATCCGTCGGTCCTCCTGCCCAATCTTTAGTATCTTCCACAAAGACCCCATTATATATACTGGTGACGGCCACAGGGGAGATCCATGTTCTCTGATACCATCCGCCGCAATGTGCTGGTCGCCTCCGCCCTCGGTTCTTCCCTTGCCCCATGGATGGTGGGGGGATTGCTGGTGGCGATTCCTACCATCGGGAGGGAGTTCGGTGCCGATGCATCACTCCTGGGCTGGCTCACCAGCGCCTTCTTTCTGGCCGCAGCGGTCTTTCTCGTCCCGATGGGGAGGGTGGCAGACGTATGGGGGGCAAAAAAGGTCTTTACTCTGGGTATCGGTATTTACACATTTTCCGTTATCTTCTGTGCCATTGCACCGAATCTCTATTTCCTTACCGGTGCCCGCTTTCTCGCCGGGATCGGGGCGGCGATGATATTCGGGACCTCCATCGCGCTGCTCAGCCTGGTCTTTCCTATAGAGGATCGAGGCAGGGCGATCGGTGTCAACGTGACCGCGATGTCGGTGGGGTTTCTGCTGGGATTTTTCCTTGGGGGCCTCCTGACCTTCTATATCGGGTGGCGGAGTATCTTTGCGGCCACCATCCCGGTTGAGCTGATCGTACTCTACCTGATCTTCTCCCGAATACGGGGGGAGTGCGAGTTGTCAAGGGAGAGAGAACTGGATAGGACCGGCATGGTGCTCTATGGGGCCTCGATCTTTCTCGTAATAGCCGGATTCTCTTCCCTCACTCATCGCATCGGCCCATTCATTCTCGCAGGGGGCCTGGTACTGTTGGGTTTTTTTATTTTGCATGAGAACCAGGCTTTTCACCCACTGGTGGATCTGCACCTGTTCCGGACCAACCGAACCTATTCCCTGTCTAACCTAACGGTACTACTCTTCAATACCGCGAATTTCGCCATCATCTTTATCTTTACCCTCTACCTGCAGAGCCTACGTCTGCTGGACGCACGGGTTGCGGGAGCGATCCTGATGATCCCCATCATCTTTATGGCCCTGTTCTCAGCGTTTGCCGGACGATTGTCCGACCGCATCCCTCCCCGGTTCGTGGTTGGCAGCGGGATCATCTTCAATTCGGCGGGACTTTTTCTGCTTACGGGACTGCAGGAGGACACCTCGCTGTACTGGATCCTGGTGGCCCTCGCACTGGCGGGACTGGGAATTGCCTTCTGTGCCGCTCCCCTGATACGGACCAGCGTGAGTGCTGTGTCGCGGGAGATGACCGGACTCGCTTCCGGCATGATAGAAACCATGCGGTTGGTGGGGATGACTCTCAGCATCGCTATCAGTATCCTGGTATTCAACGCGTACATGGGAAACCAGCAGGTCATTCCTGGTCTCCACGAACTCTATCTCAGCAGCATCCAGGTAATTTTCTGGATTTATCTCGGTATCTCCCTGCTGGCGCTCGTTATCGACCTTGCCCTTCTTACCCAGGAAGGTGGTGGTCGGAAGAAGGAGCAACCTAGAAGGAATTTTAAAAAGGAACCCGAGGCATTATCCATTGGAAATTAGAATGAGTATCTCGGACTCGAAAAATTTTCCTGCTATTACCTCTCCCTTGCATCATTCTTCGTTTCTTCATTGTGTTTCGCCAGAGATCGGTACGTCATGGGGTCAATTCTAGAGACCAGAGGATCTCCTATTCTATGAATTACTTTCCATTCTCCATTTTCAATTCTGAAAATAGTGGTCACTCTGAGAGCAATCTGGGTAACCTCATTGGTGTCTCCTACTCTTGCATCGAATCGCTCTACCTCTACCACGAAACCAAAGTCGCGGGTTGAAACCTTTACCAACCTCTCCCAGTTTACGTTCTGTCCCGCTCGAAACCACGAGGCACGCGAAGTCAGGTGTTGGGTCACTTCCTTTTGACCCACCGCTATACCACCTTGTGCACCGAGAAGAGAGACATCCGGGCCAAGTGAGTAGAGTTTATGGTAGGATTCCGGTTGTCCCTTGTAGAACTCTTTAAGTGCGAGATGCGTCTTTTCGATCATTTGTTCAAAGTCATCTGTACCCATATATTCACCACCAGATAGCTCGGACCGGATTCTCATTTACTATATATAAATTCAACTGACAGGAGTTGGTGAAGCATTCTGCTGGAAAGAAATCAGAATGTAATTCCCGATACCTACGATTCTCCAATGGATTATTTCCATTCCCAAGCCTTTGTACGGGTATTTCCCTGCTCATCCTCCTCATATTCGAATATAAGCGCGGTGCCATTGAGCGAAGCCCATTTAGGTGATTGGGACATCATGTACAGAGCTCCACGGAAGCTCACGGCAGACCCTTTTCCGGTCATCTTACCGACGCCGTTGGCATGATACATTGCCATCTCCCCGCCTTTGCCCATAGTCGCACCCTGGCCCATACCGAACAGGATACCGCCAGGTTTCATCATCGCTTCATAGGTTGTCATGTCTATCACATCCACTCCGAGCACTTTTCCGCTCTGTTCGGTGGAGATCTCAAACTTTATACCACCTTCATGATGGGGGATAACCCGTCGGCCTTTAACGGCTCCCTTTAGGTCAACCACTAATTCGCCTAACATCTTTTCCACAATCCTTTTACTTTCTTGCAGTTAGTCCGAATCCACAAACATTTTTAGGAACATCCTTGAATCTCCCAAGCCATGTTTGAGGATGGACTGCAGACCATACTCCCGTTCTAAACTATATAGACATCGGACAATTGTCAGAATGGTCAATGATGTGAACCACGTCGGGCTCAGCAGTGCGGGCAGACGATCATAGTGGCATAGTCCATGCGGGGAATGTCAGCAGAGGAGATGTAAGGGACTGGCAGCGGGTGCAAAAGTGATCCTCGTTGCTATGCCAAGCAGGATTGAGATGCATGACTGAGGCACATATTTTTATCAACGATCGTTTTAGAGGAGGAAATATCCAGAACTTGATTCTGGGCTTTGGTGGAGCCGCTTCCCGCTGGTGTTTCTAAGGAGAAAGAAAAATTCTCCAGATTCTAGACAGGTGCAAGGTCACGAACCTAAAACAGCCTCTGGGGGACTCCGCCTTCTTACTTCTTCATTCGTTAGTTTAAGTAATGGCGGTCTGCCCTACCCAGAGCGACCGCCAGCCTCAGTACGGGATGGAGAATCCAATAGCGCCGTACCTTCAGGGGATATACAAAGATTGCATATAGGATTACGGTTCGTGTCAGAATAAGATGGCGGTCACCCTGCCCAGTCGATCTGCAGACGAAAACCGCCATAGCGACATTGTGTCCGAGCACGGCAGTGTGTAGGAGGGCACATGTCGCCGTCCACCGATGGAGCGACGTGCCATATATTTCTAACCCCGATCCTTGAACCCTTTCCGAACCGTAGTGAGTAATATATGTCAGGAATAATAAGAAAAAGGTCTATCGAGACGTGGCTTGTCTCGGTACTGCACTATTTTTAATGTACCTTATATTCCTGCAGATCGTTCCCGGTGACTTATATTTCTTTGAGGAACGGGCACAAGAGGAAAAATGCAATAAAGGGTATACATTCAACG
This sequence comes from Methanolinea tarda, assembly GCA_037916685.1. Taxonomy (GTDB): domain Archaea; phylum Halobacteriota; class Methanomicrobia; order Methanomicrobiales; family JACTUA01; genus JAJRCM01. Next base: position 341 of record JBAIXL010000152.1, on the reverse strand, counting down.
TTATTCGCATCCTCTGTATAAAATCCAGAGATTAATAGATTCGCAACACCAATTGCGACTGCTGGGATCCGCCTAAGGTCTCCTGTAATAATATAAAGGATAATAAGGTCATCAGAAACCCTATAATTCCATATATGGCTTATATTTTGGGGTTGAATTTATAGTGAAATACCATACTTGACGAAAATTGCTTTATTCAATTTTAACTTTTTCAGTCACCAGATCCGATTTTCCTGCCAGAATCATCCAGGTGCAAGCCATCGAAAAGAACTTTTCTCGTCAACCATGCACCTTTCTCCTTTGATCCGGAGATATGTTCGTATTGATTAACTGATCATCTC
>JBAIXL010000151.1:0-5463 GCA_037916685.1 Methanolinea tarda | reverse complement strand
AATGTTGCCAGCTCCCGCTTGAGTTCGAAGGGGGAGATGGGTTTTTCCAGCACCCTGACCGCATCCCGCTCTGCCCTCACTTTTTCTTCATTGAATAGTGGCCGGGCGGTAAAGAGCATCACCGGTGGCTGATGCAGGGATTTGTCGTTTCTCAACCGACCAAGAAACTCCCATCCGTCAATCGGGAACATCTGTAGATCCAGGAGAATGAGGTCAGGGGAATGCGCAACAAGCCAGTCGAGTGCCTCCAGACCGTTCCTGCAAATTCGGGGCTCATATCCGATTCTACGCAGGATTAAATTCATGACATCCAGGGTGGCCACATCATCATCCACCACCATGACTTTATAAACCATAAGGCACCTCCATGGGTATTCGAACGGTAAACGTACTCCCCTCACCCACCGAACTTTTTACGTCTATGGTTCCTCCATGCAGGGCGACGTACTTACGAGCGATGGAGAGAGCGAGACCAATTCGATTGTACTGGCGACTGAGTTTCTCCGCATCTACCAGATGGAATGGTTCAAAGATTGCCTGCAACGAGGAGGGGGATATTCCGATACCGTCATCCTCCACCGATACGGTATGCCATGAACCATCGGTCTGATACGTTACCCCCACGTGCCGGGGAGGTTCGTTAAATCGGACTGCGTTGGAGATCAGGCATTCCACCACAGTGTACAGACAGTCACGATCTGCGATGAGATGGGTCCCCTCTGGAATATCGACCTGTATTTCAGCGTGCTGGTCGTATTCACCGGTTCGTACGATATCCGCCACCAGAGGTTTCAGGAGGACGTCCGTAGGGTTGATGGAAATTTTTTCTGCGTACAGAAGGCTTAATTCCAGCATGCGATCCACGATGTGCCGCTCCCTCTCCACGTTATCCAGACAGGTACGGAGCATTTTTCCTGTCTCCGCGGTCAGCCCGAAGTACTCCGGATCATCAAGCAGGAGATGAAGATACCCCAGGATGGGCTGCAGAGGTGTACGCAGTTCATGAGCGGCGGTCATGACAAAATCCTTCCGGTAATCGATCTCTTTCTCCAGCTGGTTCGCTTCCCGTTTTTCCTTCTCTTCTTCGGTGATATCCCTGCTTATGCCAAGGATGATGCGAACGTTTCCCTTCGTATCCAGGACGGGAGATAAACGTGTGACGAACACCCGAACCTGCCCATTGATGCGCACCCTCGCCCGATATTCCAGAGGTTTTCGCGAGGAAAGGACCTCCTGATATCGTACGATTTCTTTTTCGGCGCTGGCAGGTGAAAGAAATTCGTGAACGGTCTTTCCGATCAGGGATTCTCCAGAAATTCCAAACTCCGCTTCTCTCCCCCAGAAGAACTGCAGGTACCGCAGCGTGGGATCCATGACAAATAGTGGATCGGGTGACATGCGAACGAGATCTGATAGGAGTGAGCCATCCTCATCCGTGGATTCCGAAGGGAGCAGGGTGCACAGGTAGACCGAATCGAGAACTAGAGGAGCGAGCGCGTACAGGATACAGGAGCGATCCCCGGATGGCAACACAAGTTCAGCACGACCGAAAGAGTCCGGATGCTCGGACACGGAGCGGAGAGCATCCTCGTCGCCACCAAGCATGGGGAGAAAAGACGTGATTGGTTCACCTATCAGCTCACGGGGGGACCGGGATAGGATCCGGCAGACCGCCCGATTAACATCCAGAACCATGCGGTGTTCTGCTTCGAACACCAGTATACCCGCGGCGGTGGATTCTACGATCTGCTGGTAGGTGCGGTCCATAAAGATTTCCGCTGGCTGTTTCAACGGTTCTCTCTGATTAAGAGTTACTGATCGATGAAAAAAAGATTCCGATATCGATTGAATTCGTAACTAACCGGAACAGAGCTCAGAGGAAACGGGCACGTCAGGTATTTTCATGTCAGAGTACCCTCCGATACGATCCCTTGCTCATGAAGGGCAATCCTCTGGTCGATTTGTTTGAACCCTGCAGGGATGTTCTGACTTGAATGATATCAGAAAATGATGAGATGCAATCTTTAATTGTCTTACCCACCCATGTGGTAGAAGATGAAGGTGCAGGGTATCCGTGTGGAAGTGATACAGGCACTCTGCCAAATGGGTCTCCAGGCCCATCCTCACGAATTTGCCGCTCTTCTGCGTGAGCAGGGGGGGGTAATTGGGGAAGTAGATCTCCTGCCCGGAACGTTGGGGGGAGAAAGACATGCCACGATGCATCTGGATATGATGCCGCTGGATACCCACGTCGCGGGTAGCGCACACAGTCATCCCAATGGGGTGCTCCGTCCATCGACCGCCGATCTCAACTTTTTCCCCCGCACGGGAAGATATCATATCATTGTGGGATATCCCTATCATGTGGATAACTGGCGCTGTTTTCTATCCGATGGAAGTGTATACCACCTGGAGGTGCTGGAATGAAGCGGGTGGTCGCTACCGGCACCTTTGATATCCTTCATCCCGGTCATCTTTTTTACCTGTCCGAATCCCGGCGCCTGGGGGACGAGCTGTATGTCATCGTTGCTCGGGACGTGAATGTGAGACACAAACCCCCGCCCATCCTTCCGGAAGAACAGCGATTACAGATGATTCGGTCGCTTAAACCTGTGGACCATGCCTGTCTGGGAGACCTGCAAGATATGTTTCGGCCTATCAGACAGATCCAACCCGATGTGATCACCCTGGGCTATAATCAGCATTTCGATGAAAAAGAACTGGATACGGCTCTACGGGAGCGAGGACTTGCCTGTCGTCTGGTACGGATCGGCCGATATGAGGGCGGAGGGGAGTTCGCGAGCTCCCGTGCCATCGTGGAACAAATTCTCCGACTCCGGAAGTAATCAGCCGTCACGGAGAACCCGCCAGATCGAGTTCCGTTCCACCAGTATTCCGTATACCTTCAACTCTTTACGGCAGGTCCGGTATTCCGGGCAAAGGGTTTCGAGTCGTTTCCAGAACGCCGGCTGATGATTCCGTTCCACCAGATGAACCAGTTCATGCAGAATAACGTAAACCCGGAGTTTCGGGGGGAGTGCCATCAAGGCCAGGTTGAAGTTCAGGGTTGCTTCACCGGAGCAGCTTCCCCAGCGGGTTTTCTGGCTGCGGATGAAGACCGTTTTCACCGTACAACCCAGGCGATGAGCATATTTCTGAATCTGTTCCTCCACATCCCTGCGCAACAATCCGGTCAGTCTATCCTTCAGCCCGGCAGGCGTGGTATAGGTGACTCCGTCCTCCCGGATCTCATCGGAAGAGCCCTGCGTCAGCGGGTACCACCGGCCCTGGAGGAGAAGGAGATCATCCCCTGCGGAATGGTCTCGGGTGATGTGCTGCCGTTCCTGGATCCGTTTTTCTATCCATGCACGTTTCTGTTCTACAAACGGGCGGATGTCACAACCGAAGGGAGCCGTGACCTGAATGATTCCGTCGGGAAGTACTTCCAGACGGATCCTGTTCCTCTTCCAGTATTTTCGAGCTATCTCTGTCGTGCTGGAATCTTTTTCGCCGCAGGTCATCCTGGTACGAAGAGATAAGGTATGGGAGAATAATTATCTTTTCAGAGGGTCTGGGTTGAGAATACGGAACATCCGGGTGAATAACTTCAAAACCTTCGTGGATGCCGGAATCAGTCTGGATCTGTTTAATGTGATCATTGGTTCGAACGCAGCCGGAAAATCCAATTTTATCGCTGTTCTTCAGTTTTTTAAAGACATTGCGGAGACGGGTCTTGCCGATGCTGTCTCACTGCGGGGAGGAGGCTCTCTGCTGAGAAATCTGGCACTGACATCCCCTGTAACCCTGTCTCTTGACTGCGAACTGGATCTGGGTGATTACCGAGTGACCATGTCATTCTGTGAATCCCGAGAGGTCACCCTCGAGATAACCGTCCAGACGTGTATATATCACCTGGACATGATTCTAGCCGACGATACCTTCCATATCGCGAAGGAATCGTTCACCGGCCCCTGCGACTTTTTGTCATGTGAAACCGGAAAGCAGACCTGCATGCTGGGAAAGGGCACTATCACCCTTGAGAGAGGGGAAGACGGTACTCCCCATCCTTCTGTCACTCCGGATGAGATCGCAGAACGGATCGATTTCGGAACCCGGGTGATTCGTCCGCTGCGATCCGATGAGTCGGTGCTCGAAAGGCCCGTCTTTTTCCCGCCCCTTTCCCCGCTCACCTTCCAGGTAGCCGATCTATTTCGTTCCATTGCCATCTTCGATCTCGATCCGGCTCTGGCGAAGAGAGCGGCGGTAATCACCGGAAAATCCAGTCTCTCATCTGATGGAAGTAACCTGTCTCTCGCCCTGCGCCGTGTCATGGAAGTCCCGGACCAGAAACGAAAGATGATCCTTCTTCTTGCTGATGTCCTGCCGTTTGTGGAGGAGGTTCAGGTAGAGAAGATGGGAGATCGAACCCTGATTGCCTCGGTCGTGGAGACGTATACCCGCACCAAGGCACTTCCGGCTCCTCTTCTCTCTGATGGCACCATCCAGGTGATTGCCCTGATTATTGCCCTGTATTTCGAAGATCGATCGCCTCTGGTGTTTGAAGAGCCGGGTCGAAACGTTCATCCCGCCCTCATCTCCCAGGTGATCGATATGATGAAGGATGTCGCCACCCGACAACATCGCCAGATCATTATCACCACCCATAATCCGGAAATCGTTAAATATGCCGGTGCAGAACACGTCATTCTGCTGCAGCGGAATGCTCAGGGCAACTCGATCCTGTCACGTCCACAGGATCATGAAGAAATAAGGACTTTCCTGGAGACTATGGGTATCGAGGAATTATACGTGCAGAATCTGCTCTCCTGATACACATGGCCTCGCGAACATTGTATGTTCTTCTGGAGGGGAACGATGATGAGCGATTCTTCCGCATTCTTCTCAAACCGAAACTTGAACAACGGTACCGGAGAGTAAAGTTCTGGAAATACGCGAGAGAGAAACGGAAGCATACCCTGAATTTCATCCGTTCCCTCCTCCGGATGGATGCCGATTTTATTTTTGTCCGGGACATCGATTCTGCTGCGTCCGTTCGGGCCAAAAAACAGGAGATTTCGACATTTTACGAAGGGGCGATTCCCGATCATGCCCTGGTGATCGTGGTCATGGAGATCGAGAGCTGGTATATGGCCGTGTCCGACCCGGAAGTCCTTCTGAAACAGGGAATACATCTCGAAGAAGGATCTACGGATTGCCTCACCAAGGAAACATTCAATGGGTACATTCCTCCCCGAATGTCTCGCATAGAATTTTTAACCCTTATCCTCGAACATGCCACTATTGAACGCGGGATGGGGCGCAATGCGTCGTTCCGGTATTTTGTCGAGAACTGGATCCGCACTCATCCTTAACGACCTTTGTCCAGAAGTCGGATCGAACCCAGATACCCGCGGATATCCCGAAACGGGCGAATAGGAAAAGATCCTTCATGAACCCGTCGGA
>JBAIXL010000150.1:0-11948 GCA_037916685.1 Methanolinea tarda | reverse complement strand
TCCCGTATAACCCGAGGCACCGATTATCGCGATGTCCATAAAAATATAATCTTTATATGAAGGATTAATCCTTTGGACTACCTTCGTCCGGCAGGTCCGGGTGAAGCAGTTTTCTTCTCTGACCCATCCGGTACCCCGAGATCACGAGAATGGAATCACCAAACATTCGGTCAAGGGCTATTTCTCCCGTATCGAGATAGAGGGTACGAGTCTCGGCCAGTTTATGGGGCGTGGCCACCACGATCACATTTGCTACCCCCGCCCTGCGAATCACCTCCGGGCTGATGCTCTGCGTCCCTCTTCCCAGTACGAATCCCTGAGCCCCGATGGGACTGACCACGATCTTTGCTTTTTCCGTTTGCTCGAGGAGGGAGATCAAGGTACCTTCATTTGCGTCCTGTGCGACAAGGCGCCCGTTCCTCACCACATCAATCCCGAGCAGGGTCTTTGGAACGCCCAGACGCCGAGCGATCTCCGCGGTGGTGGTTCCCGCCCCCAGAATATACAGGGCGTCATCCTCCATGATCTCGGTGATAAACAACGCGATATCCTCTTTGGCACCCTTTTCATCCAGGGCCGCATACTCCTGCTTCCCCATCTGAACTCGCATGGGGAGAGAGGGCATTCGGGCATACCCATATACTTTCGTGGAGAGCACACCGTCCCGGTAGGCGTTCTCATCCACATCCACCACCTCCGAATCCCGCAGGACAGCTCGATCCAGATTCCGGATGATCTCTGCACAGGACGAGGGGTTAATGGCGAACACGGCAGAATACATCTTTACTCCGGCGGGGATGCCCAGGATCGGGACGCGATCTTCTACCACCGAAAAGACGTCACGAGCAGTACCATCACCACCGCAGAACAAGATCAGCGATACTCCCCTCCGGAGGAATTCTTGGCAGGCTTCGGTTGTATCCCTCGCGGAGCTTACGCCTTCGTATTTGTATACTACCTGAAAGGACGAAAGACCGCTTGCCTGGAGGGCTTTCTCTCCCATCTCCCCGCTGCAGGAAAGGATCTGAAGGGGCAGATTCGCGATCCTTCGGAGGGTGGAAAGCGCTCTTTGGGACGCCCCTGATTCTGCCCCGCGACGCAACGCTTCCTCGTACATTCCGTCGGTACCTTTCAGACCCACCCGGCCTCCCATACCTGCGATAGGATTGATCAGAAAACCGATGAGGATGGGGCCGCCGGGTATCTCCATGGAGGATAGGAAAAAAGTGTTTATACTCCCGCCGGCAGATGAGCCAGAGAATCCTTGATCATGTCCGCGGGGTATTCATAATCCTCGAGCCTCCCCTGCAGATAGGAGTCGTATGCAGAGAGGTCGAAGTCACCATGGCCCGAGTTGTTGAAGAGAATTACTTTTTCTTCACCGCTCTCCTTACACTTCAAGGCTTCGTCAATTGCACATCTCACCGCATGGGCGGATTCGGGGGCGATGATGATGCCCTCTGTGCGTGCAAACAGCTGGGCTGCCTCGAACACCTCATTCTGATGATAGGACACTGCCCGCATCACCCCGTCATGCACCAGCTTCGATACAAGAGGAGAGGCACCGTGATATCGTAGCCCCCCTGCATGGATAGCAGCGGGAATGAAATCATGTCCCAAGGTATACATTTTGAGAAGGGGGGTCAGACCCGCTACGTCTCCATAATCGTAGGTAAAGACGCCCTTGGTAAGCGTGGGACAGGCGGTCGGTTCCACGGCCACGAGATCGACGTTTTTCTGCTTTCCTTTGAGTTTATCGCCCGCAAAGGGGAAGGAAATTCCGGCAAAGTTTGAGCCCCCTCCGACACATCCGATGACCACGTCGGGATAGGCTTCGACTTTCGCCAGCTGCTCCCGCGCTTCCTGGCCTATCACCGTCTGATGCAGACAGACGTGATTCAGCACAGATCCCAGTGAGTAGTTCGTGTTCTTATGGGAAGCCGCGTCTTCCACGGCTTCTGAAATGGCGATACCCAAACTTCCAGAGGTGTCGGGATGCTTATCCAGGATCGCCTTCCCCGCGTGGGTACGAGTGGAGGGACTCGGGAAGCATTCGGCTCCCCACACCTGCATCATAATCTTGCGATACGGTTTCTTGGCGTAACTGGATCGCACCATGTAGATAGTGCAGTCAAGGTCAAAGTGGCAGGTCGCGAAGGCCAGTGCGGACCCCCACTGACCGGCGCCGGTCTCTGTGGCGAGGCGTTCGATGCCCTCCTTCGCGTTGTAATACGCCTGGGCGACTGCGGTATTGGGCTTGTGACTCCCGGGTGGGCTCACTCCTTCGTACTTATAGTAAATTTTTGCAGGGGTCTTTAAGGCCTGTTCCAGTCGGTGCGCCCGGTACAGGGGGGAAGGTCTCCAGAGCCGCAGCACCTCTGACACTTCCTCCGGAATGGGGATATTCCGCATTGGGCTCATTTCCTGACGGATCAGTTCCATTGGGAAAATTGCATGCAGATCATCCGGAGTTACCGGTTTGTGCGTCGCCGGATGGAGGGGCGGATCCAGAGGAGTGGGCAGATCGGCGATGATATTGTACCACTGTCGTGGCATCTCGCCTTCATCAAGTAGTATTTTGGTCTTCATCCGAAATCTGTTTGTTATTGTATAGATATATACATTATGGCATTTTTATGTAACTTGATGACTAAGTTTTTTTCTTTCATCTGTGAAGAGAAAGATTAATGATTGCCTGCCCCATGATCTCGCAGGTGAAAAAAATGGGAGCGGAAGAACTTCTGCAGATCATGCTGGATCGTCTGGAGAAAATGATTGAGGCCGACACGATCCTCGGTTCCCCCGTAGACATGGGAGAGAAGGTCGTTCTCCCGGTCGCGGGATTTGGCTTTGGGTTTGGTATTGGTGGTGGGGGAGACTCGGTCAAAGGAGGAAGCGGCGCGGGGGGAGGAGCGGGAGCGGGTATCACCCCCGTCGCCATCATCATCGCCCACAAGGATGTCCGGGGTCCTGATGGGATCCAGGTGTTGTCCCTGCAGAAGCACGGGGCGATGGCAGAAATCATCGGAACTGTGGCCGAATCCTTGCCCACGATTGTCCAGACCATAAAGTCGTTCTGTGGCGCCCCGGTAACTGAGGAGACCGAGGAAAAGGTACAGAGTGCGGAGTAAATTCACATCATCTCACCGATACCATCCATGATCGGTTCCGAGATCCTGCTGGGGATGGCGGCGGTCATTCTGGGAGGGTGTATCATCATTTTATTTCTCTTTGTCCTTTCCACTTCCCTGATGGTTTCCACGGATCTCTCCAAAGACGGTTCAAAACTTACTGCCTGCGGGACCCTCTGCTGGGGCATCTTCGGCGTCCAGTTCTGCTGGCGGCAGGGAGGCGGAATTGTACGAATACAGAGCCTTAACCATAACCTCTGGTCAAAACCACTTCGACCTGCCCGTTCCCCTATAACGAAATCCCCTCGCACGGACCCTCCCGTCACGCGAGAAATACCCTGGCGAGCTCTTCTTCCGGAGGCCATGACCGCGCTCAGGTATCTGTACCGGCACCTGCGAGTAGAGAGGGTATCTGCCGATGTCGTTCTGGGTCTTCCTTCTGCTCCCGAGACGGGGACGATCTATGGCTACTTCCAGGCAATGAGAGGGATTCTTACCCCCTTCCCCTGCATTTCCCTTCAAATGACCCCGGATTTCGATCGGTCAGTCTGTGACGGACATCTATCCTGTACTTGTGAGGTTCGGTATCCCCTGGTACTGGGATTCCGGCTCCTACAGATCGGACTGCATCGTCCCGTCCGTGATCTCTTCACCAGGGGCGGTTTGGAATGAAAAAATTGATCCTCGGCCCTGTCCGGTACGCCGCAGAGAGGGTCTTTATACCCGTGATCGAGGAGTCTGCCGAGACTGGAGAGACCTATGGCGTATGTTTTGTTCGTCTTTTTTCACTGGTCATCGTGGACCGGGAGGGAGGATGGGTCTGTCCCATCGGTACCGAGGCCTCCCTTTCTGATCTCATCTCCAGGGTCCCGGAACTGGATCACACCCTGACGATGGCCCGCCATTCACTGGTTCATTCGTGACGCAGTGCCTCAATCGGATTCAGATTGGATGCCTTCCATGCAGGATATATCCCGCTCACCAGGCTGGTGACAATTCCAAATGCCACGCCGTAGAGAATACTCATCAGAGTCGAAGGTACAAACAGGAATTGGGTGCTCTGCAGCACCAGCTGGAGCACTACAAACCCGCCCACGAAGGATAGAAGTCCCCCCACCATGCTCCCGGTCAGACCCAGCAGGATTGCCTCATTAAGGAACATCTGAAGGACCTCACTCTTCTGGGCCCCGATGCTCCGTACTACCCCAATTTCTTTGGTACGTTCCGTGACTGACATCATCATGACATTGAATATACTGACCCCTGCCACGATGAGGGAAATGCCCCCGATCGCAGTCGTAAACGTCTTTATGCTGTCGAAAGCGGTGAGTATGGTATCCAGTATCGCCCGTGTATCCAGAACGTCCACCACCGTCTCCCGGCGATTCAGCTGTTCCTCGATAGAGGATTTAACACTGTCGATGTCCTCCAGATTTTTAACTTTTATGATCACCTGATCGTACGTGTCGACACCATACTGCTCTTCATACCACTGATCGGAGACCACCACCGCATAGTCTGGATTGATATCGAACCCCATACCTCGCTCGTCCAGAATCCCCACCACGCGAATACCATTACTGTCTGTACCCAGCGCGATACGGCTGCCCGGTTTGAGATCAAATTCCTCGGCGATTCGACTTCCCACCATGGCTCCTCCGGTCCCTCGTAAAAAGATTCCTTCCTTGATCTCCAGCAGGGTTGGAATATCGCGGGGATCCATGGCATAAATGGTGGTCACCCCAATTTCTCTCCCAATAAGGATTCGATCTCCTCCCACGTGCAGGGGGATCGCCGGATTGGTACCCACCGCCCGCCGTATCTCCTCCACGTCCCGAGAAGTGATCTTGTTGGTCACGGCAGTGCCTCCGCTAAGGCTTTGAAAAGGAGCGTGAGGGGATACGATCACCGTATCTCCTACCGAAGTGAGGCTTTCCGAGATAGAGAGTACAAGACTGTTACCCAGAATGCCCATGGAAGAGATCGCCAGTACTCCGATGACGATCCCGATCACGGCCAGAAGTGAGCGAAGCCAGTGGAGGCGGATATTCCTTTGAGCCAGTTCAAAAAATACCAGATTCACTGAATTCTCCCATCCATCAGGTTAAGCGTCCTGCCCGCAAAGGTAGCCACCTTGGGATCATGGGTCACCACGATGATGGTCTTCCCCTTGCGGTTCATGGAAGCGAGGAGATCCATGATCGTGGTACCGCTTTTTGAGTCGAGATTTCCCGTGGGTTCATCACAGAGGAGAATACCCGGATCATTGACCAGGGATCGAGCGATGGCGACCCGCTGCTGCTGACCGCCGGATAACTCAGAGGGTTTGTGCGTGATGAGTGCTTCCTCGAGACCTACGGCGGCGATCATTTCCCGGGGGACGGTGTGTTCCCTTTTCTTGGTTTTTAACAGCAGGGGAAATTCCACGTTCTCCACCACATTGAGTAACGGCAGGAGGTTAAACTGCTGAAAAACAAACCCGATGTGATCCCGGCGGAGGGCGGTCAGTTCCACATCAGTCAGTGTTCCGATGTCATGTCCCTGAATGAAGACCTTTCCGGAAGAGGGGACATCCAGGCATCCGATAAGGTTTAGCATGGTAGACTTGCCCGATCCCGAAGGTCCCATGACCGCGACAAATTCTCCCGGGGTCACCTCAAACGAGACCCTGTCGAGGGCGACCACGTTTCCTGCCGGGAGAGGATAGATTTTACTTACATTTTCGAACGCGATGGCCGGGCCCTGACCCTCCATCCCTTCTCTCACCGCTTTCTCCACGAGTAGACGATCACGCCCGCGATAGCAATCACGAGGAGCCAGACCAGCAGAGCCCCAAGTTTGGGGATCGAGCTGCTGTCATCCGAAAGGGGAGCGACCGTTACCTCCACGTAACTCTGGCTTAAATATCGATTTCCGTCATCGTCTTTGTATTCCACGATCAGGGGTACATTGCCGCTGCGGGGAAGATCAAACGTTATCTCAAAACTGGAGAAATCGTCCGGATCCAGGGAACCGACAACGTATACCTTATAAGGGTCTTTTCCGATGGCAGGCGTATCCGTTCGGATCACCACCGACTTTGCGGACTTCAATCCCGCATTGCTGATATCCCCGCTGATCCGGTAGACTCCACCATCCTGCGAGACCTGAATGTTGGAGATAAGGGGTTCCGCCGCCCTCTTGTTTTCTGAGGGCAGGAGAGGGACATTCAAAAACGCCACATGCTCGTTAATGCCGTTTCGGTAGACCGTACGGAACTGCGCTGTGCTGATACGATCCAGGGTAATATTAAAGGTAACCGACTTCTCCATGTCGGACCCCAGGTATCCGATGAACTGGCTCGTGGGGGTTGCCTCGAATCCCGCTCCTTCCGGAAATACCTGCACACCATATACTCCATTCGGTCGGGGGTTACTCACCATGAGGGTATACTGGGTGGTCGCCCCGACTGCGACAAAGTCCGGATTTTCCACCAGCCCGAGGGTCAATTCCGTATTGTCTACCTGGACAGGGATGGCATAACGAAGCGTGCTTCCATCGGTGTATTCCATAACGAACCGCGGATAGAACAGCCCTTTCTCGGTACCCGCCACCACGCTGAAGGTGAAATCCATGCTATTTCCCGCACCCAACCACCCTACCGTGGGGTAGGGATCCGTGGTGACCGTCAGAGATCCACCCAAGAGCAGTGCACGGTTGATCATGATCCCGGATTCGCCATTATTGATGACCTTGATGGTAATGATACCGGTATCACCCGGCATCAGGACCGGGGGGTCGATACTGGTATTCGAAACCATCACCTGGTTCGCTGCCCCTGCACTTCCCACTAAAAGCAAACCGCCCAAGAGAAGGATGCACAGATAGGAAGATTTCATATGAGCAATCCTCCCACCACACCGGTGCTGTAGAGAGTGTATAGAATGTAAATCCCGACCGGTACTCCGACACTGATTGCGGCATTCCGTATTTTCAGATTCCTGGCATACTTCAGGCCGAAGATCCATATGTTCGCGCTCCAGAGCAGGAAGATGACTCCCACCAGGGTTGCCAGCTCAAAATACTGGTTCGTCATGAAACTCTGGGAGACCTGGTTGATGAGAGTGGGATCCGTGATCCGGGGGATCTTCACCGTTGCTGCGAACTGATAGAATAGATACAAATTGATCAATCCGCCGAACACCTGCGGCAGAAATCCATACCCAACGTTTTCAAGGCTCGTTCTGAGACTGCCCTTTCCCCCTAACGCGGCAGAAATGGCGAAAAATACCACGGTGGCCACCAGCCAGAGAAAATATGCACCCAGTATGCCACCCACTACCGCAAACACAACCGCCAGGGCCATGTACTGCTGTGCCCCCGAAGGAAGCGCCGGTAAAAGGGCCTGGATGGTTACCTGCGTAACGAAGTACGCACCTATGGCACTTAATACTCCTACAATTCCAATGATCAGGACGGGCACCCTGAGGCCCGATGATCCTTCTTTTTCCCGAAAAAACCGATCCGGAACGATTAGCAGATCTTGAATTTTCATTTTCAGTCCTGTACTAAGTTGTTATGAGGTATTTTCTATCTATCCCTATCCGGATTCAGGACTGTGGGGAAGCAGACCCAGGCGTTTGACCGCCCACCAGGAGATATACGTCGCCACTGCGGTGGACAGAATGATGAGGGTCAGATACCAAGGAATGTCCCGGCTGGTGAAAGAAAACATCGCGTTCCCTGCAACGGTGGCGATGGTGTTCGGGACCAGAAGCGCGGTTCCGATGATGGTCAGATAGGCAACCAGCATGGCCATACGATTATTCAATACCTGCAGCTGGTTGTTATAGATGGACTGCAGGACCTCCAGGCCGCTCGCGAGTACCTCACTCAAATGTTCTGCGAGACCGATATGAGAATTCACCTCGCTCACGAGCGCCGTGATCTTATTGAGTATCTTGTTATCATCTGTCAGCAGTTCGGCATCCCCATACCGTAACGCGTTGAGGGTATCCACCGTTGCCCATAAGCCCCCTAAATACACGATAAGGGCATGCTTCATCTCATAGATGTTGGTACCAATCTCGGTTCGGGAAACCGTCGTATCGGACAGCTGCTTCGATAGCGCGTCGCCCTTTTCCTCAATTCCCCGCAGGTAATCGAAATTCCTGCTGTTGTTTTCATCAATCACCCGTATCAGCAGCAGGGTCAGTTTATCCTTGTGAGGGATTTTTTGGGGAATCTTCCTCATGAGGGTTTCTGCATACCGCCGCACGCGGAAGAAGCGCTTTATCTCCTTCGTATGCAGGGTGACCAGCAGGCCCTCCTTCATCATGATCACCAGCTGGTCGATCTTTACATCGAATCCTTCCATGTAGATGGCGGGGAGTAGAATACCCATCTCCGAATCATAGTCTTCATACCCCCCACCTCTGCTCACGATGAGATTTTTAAGGAGGGATTCACTGAATCCAAGGGAGGCTGCGGTCTGCACCGCTTCTTTTTCAAAATCATCAACGACATAGTCGATCCAGGCAAGAGAGGCACTCCCGATGGACGAACAGAGTTCCCGGACATCCTGTCCCCCCAGGCTTTTGGTCTTCCCCGCCTCAAGTGCGGCGCAGAACCCCTTCTGTTCAAAAGGAGAGAGGGCTTTTCCCTCACCTGACTTTGACGACCCCGCATTCCCTCCTTCCTGCATGAAGAGGGGTCATTTCTGTTCCGATATGAGGATTTGCACCCTTGATCCCAACAAATCGATTATTGGCAGAATTTTGTGCAGGGCATCGGTTGAACGCGGAAAAAAATTACCCGGCAGGGCCGGTGCGGATCCTATCCATAGCCTCGGTGAGTCGAGGGAGCGAGGTGGCATACGAAATCCGCACCCATCCCGGGGCATAAAACGCGCTACCGGGAGTGACCGCTACATGTGCTTTGGAGAGCCAGGAGCTGGCTATCTCCACATCATCCCCGGGGACACGGATGAATGCATAAAACGCGCCGTCCATCGGGGCAACCTCGGTAGCAAATTCGGGAAGCGCTTCCATGAGATAGTGCCTCCTCGCGTCAAATTCTCGGCGCATTTCTTCTACACACCGCTGGTCCCCCTTCAACGCTGCAATTCCCGCCCACATTACAAATGTGGTTGGATGAGAAACGGTATGTTGCTGGATCTTCAGCATCTGGCGGGCGAGGGCGACGGGTGCAATCGCATATCCCAGGCGCCATCCCGTCATCGCGTAGGCTTTGGAGAATCCATTCACCGTGATCGTCCGCTGGGCCATGTCGCCAAGAGTCGCAAGTGAGACGTGTTCTTTCTCGTAGATCAACTTCTCGTAAATCTCATCGGAGAGTGCAAGGAGATCATAGTCTTCGCAGAGATCGGCAATGATGCGGAGAGAGGATTTTGTTAATACCGTCCCGGATGGATTACCGGGAGAATTGACCACAATCATCTTGGTCTTCTGGGTAACTTTTTCGGACAGCGCGTCATCCACCTGGAATGTTGAATTTACCCGATAGTGACGCACTCTCCCACCTGAGATCTGCACGCAGGGTTCGTAACTGACCCAGGCGGGATCCATGAGGATGACTTCATCAGACGGATTGATTGCCGCCTCCATCGCCTGATAAATGGCATGCTTCGCCCCGCAGGTCGCGATCACCTGTTCCGGTGCATATTCCACATGGTTTTCTATCCGGTATTTTTCTGCGATCGCCCGGGTCAGTTCTGGAATTCCGCTACTGGGAGCATAGTGGGTCTCTCCACGTGCCAGCGCCTCACAACACGCATCCCGGATATGGGAAGGGGTAGGAAAATCGGGTTCTCCTATGGACAAGGAGATCACATCGATTCCCTGACGTACCATCTTCTTGGCCTGGTCGGCAATATCCATGGTGGCCGAGGAGGCGATAGACGCCACCTTCTCCGAGAGTACCTTCATTTTAATCGCTTTACCAGCTTGACCGCCGATTCCACGGCACGCTTTGCGTAATCCACCCGCTCATGTGCCTCCAGACGGGTCATGCCTGGCCCGGAGATGCCCAGGGTTACCGGTTTTCCAAATTCCAGACCAAGATCCATGATTTTTCGGGCCGCGTGTTGAAGAACGATCTCATCGTGTTGCGTCGCACCTTCAATTACAGCGCCAATGGTCACCACTGCGTCCACCTTTCCTGTCTGGAGCATCTTTTTTACCGCGATGGGAATATCGTATGCCCCGGGGACGTACAGCGTCTCTGTCACCTCAGCTCCGAGAAAACTCGCATGTTCTTTTCCTTCGATCTCCATCATGTAAGTAATATCACGATTGAATTCGGATACGACAAATCCAAGCTTTACTGCCATAGATCTTCCAGAGAGATCTGTTATCCATCTATAATTTTCTGTCGGAGAATGTGAAGTGGGGGCGTTCGGTCATTATAGCCGAATTTCCTGCCAAAACCCCGAATAGAGCCCGATTTTTATCCTTTCATCCCCATACGATCGATCTTGAGAGTTGGTGATCCTCTTGCGGTTCTATCGCTGTTATTACGGGGCCGTGTGACCGAACTGCAGTCCTCGATTACGGTGATAATCGAACCCTAAACTCTCGCATTGATGATTATGCGATCCATGGACTCTATGGGACACACGTGTCAAACGACCCTTACCGATAATCCAGCGCGGCGCCTGGCGGCCAAAATACACCATGATTTGAATGGAATCGCGGTTTATCGATGGTTCGTCCTTTGTCTTCGGATATCCGGCCTGGACCAGACAGAAGAAGATAAAAAGAGTGATCCGATTTTAACGGGCCGGCCCTACGTCCGGAAAGCCCTGACGCTGACCGGTTCCCGCTTCCTTCTCCAGGGCATGAGGGTGAAGGACTAGTTTGACGGCATTTGCTGCGTGTTCGCGTGTACGCTGTTCTGCAAGCCAGGCAAGCTCCCTATCGTTTTTCGCTTCATCCTCATGTACAAACACCTCAATGACATGATGGTTGGTCAGGAGCTGGACGAGCATGATCCCCTGAGAGGCCTCATGAGCACACCATTTGTCCTTTTCTGCTCTTCCTGGCATTCCCAGGGCCATCACAATATCACACTTCCTTTCCTCGATGAGTATCTTGGATGCCACGGGAAGATCCTTGATTCCCGGAACGGTGTATCGTTCCATAGAGACACTGGCGTGTTTCTTCAGCTCATCGATGGCGATGGCCCCCATATTCACACGCGAAAACGTGGTATCCGCGATACCGACCTTCATGAAAGAACCTCACAGGCCGCCTCCACTCCGCTCCCTTCCACAGGATAGCCAAGGGTACGCAGACCATGCTCTACCGCGGCGAGGGTGGCAAAAATCTCCGGTGCATTCACAGCACCCATCGAACCGATGCGGAAAATCTTCCCCTTCAGCGAGTCCTGGCCTCCAGCGATCTCGATGCCCATTTTCTTCACCAGGCCCCGCAGCTCACTGTCTTTCACCATCGGGGGGTAACGAATCGCGGTGACGGTGTTGGAGTATGTGTGACGATCGTCGAGGGTCGGAAACAGCGACAGCCCCCATGCGCGAGCTGCCTCTCGTACCGCACGGGAAAGCTTCCGGTGTCGTTCGATCCGTGCGGGAAGTCCTTCCTTCTCCACAATATGCAATGCCTCCTGGAGCGCGAGGAACAGGGGTACCGCGGGAGTGTACGGGGTTTCCATCGGATTGGATGATGCACTTGTCCGGTACGCCGCGAGATCGAGATAATAGGGACGTTTTTCGCTGAGCCGGTCCCAGGCCCGTTTGCTGACGGAAATAGCGGATAGACCCGCCGGGGCAGCCAGACATTTCTGAGAACCCACGAAGGC
>JBAIXL010000149.1:0-1537 GCA_037916685.1 Methanolinea tarda | reverse complement strand
AACGTCCTGCGATGAGAAGATCTGTTTTCCGGATCAGGGAGTCCCATGAGTTCCTCCTCTTCTCCCGGATCTCCCTATAGGTAAAACCGGTAAAAGTGACCACAGAAAGACCCTGATTCCTCAATCTCCTGGCAGTTTCAGCCAGCCCCTCCGCCTGGCAGAAAGGTTCACCCCCTGAAAAAGTCACTCCCTCGATCCCGTCAACGACCGAGATCCAGTCAGTCAGGACACGAGGTGAAACAGGAGACCCTTTGTTGAAGGGCTGGAAATCGGGATTGAAACATCCCGGACACCGAAAAGGACAGCCCTGAACCCAGACGACGGCCCTTTTTCCCGGGCCATTCGATGCAGACGACGGCACGCATGCCGCAATATTCAGTTCCATGAAAAACCCTTTCCGCTGATAATATGGGCTGTTTCAGGCCCTCCAATGTGCTAAGAAGGTTTCAGGTTCCTGCTGATAAGGGCTTCCACATTTGTCCAGTTGTGGGGACAATTGTATTACAAAAGTATTACTTATGAAATATATCTCAGTTCCCCATGACAGATATCGCACCCATTAAAAAGGCTCCATTTCAAAATCGGAAAACAATATTGCCTCTTTACAAAAAATGAAGTTAAAATAGATAATGTTCTTTAAGAATTATAGTGGGTTTTTTCTGTTCCGTTTCCTGCTGGATGAATGTCCCCCGGTGGAATGATCTGATACTGCCGGATTCGGCGGTCTTGCTTCTTTATAAGCGGACGAGACCCATACTTGGGTGTGAAAGCGAGGTTTGACGGGACCTCGGTACGCCTGCATGGCTCAGGATGTTCGCTCTACGAACAGAGCGGGTATGGCCGGCCAGAGAATGGCGAACTACGGTTATCTCCGGAAGAAGCTTGTTATCTTCTCCATCGCACCCGGATAGAGGTGGAAGGTTTCGACTTCGATTCTCTTCTTGCGTATTATGCCGGAATCGAAGGCTTTCTTCGAAGGTTCCTGGTATACCGCGATCTCCGCGAGCGGGGGTACGCGGTCCAGACCGGGCCCCACGATTTCAGGGTATTTAAGCGTGGGCAGCGGCCGGGGACAGGCCAGTCCCAGTACATGGTCCGGGTCCTCTCCGAAAGGGATCTTGTTGTGTTTGAGACACTGGTCCATGAGACATCCGCCTCGGCCCGGATGAGGAAGCAGCATATCCTGGCAATCGTCGATGATGAGAGCGAGCTGACCTACTACGAGATAAAAGTCCATGATCTGCCGGGATCAGCAGAGACCACTTTGATTACCCGTGCGGAAGGTATCCTGGCCGGGCATTCGGCTATCATCCATCCCTCCTCTCTGCTGAAAGAGCAGGTCCCTTCGATAGGTATGAATCTTGACGGTGACCGTCTGGTCCTCTCGCCGCTTGAAGTCATCTATCTCATGACCGATGACCTCCTGGCCCTGAAACAGGGTAACGAGATTGTCACCCTTCCACGTTTCTTTGCCATGGTGGAGGAACAGGATCATGAACTTGCCCCCAAGGCTGCCGTTGATCGTGATCTGCGGATA
>JBAIXL010000148.1:0-9187 GCA_037916685.1 Methanolinea tarda | reverse complement strand
TTATAGGACATCATTTTTCCCTGAAGGGTAGAGGCACCGGCGATACCCTTCTCCCCGAACACCATGGCTTTCTGATGAGGGTTTTCCCCGTACCGAAGAGACCTCCCATTGCCAAACTGAAGAGTTAAGACTTGAGGAAAATCCCGGCCCAAACCATACAGATAATTACTGATCGCCGCGTCGTACGCCGCGGTCCGGGCAAATGCCTTCTTGGCCAGATCCAGACGTTCCTCGGGAGTGAATCCCCCGCGGCGGACGGCCTTCTCGGCAAACGAATAATCGGCAGGATCGACAATCACCGCCACGTCCTGATGATTTTTCGCCGCCGCCCGAATCATGGCCGGTCCGCCCACATCGATAAATTCGATCATCTCCTCAAGGGTGAGGGGCTGTCGCTGCATCTGTTCAAAGGGATACAGATTGACCACCAGCAGGTCGATGGGATGGATTCCCTGGGCCTCCATGACCGCATCATCGACGCCCCTCCTGCCCAGAAGGCCGCCATGTATCCGCGGATGGAGCGTCTTAACCCTTCCCTCCATCATTTCCGGGAACCCGGTGTAAGCGGAGACTTCTGTCACCGGAATTCTATGTTCCTGTAACATACGGGCGGTACCTCCGGAACTGAGAATTCCGAATTCTTGATTTCGCAAGGTATCTGCCAGCTTCACGATACCGGTCTTATCCCATACCGAAAGGAGGGCCCACTTCATACACCGGCAAGTATGTACCGTAGATCTTAAGATACATTTCTAACCCCGGTCCCTGCACGGATTATTACGGAATTCCCTGGGTGTAATCCTTTTATAGGATCATGGAATCAAGAATGGTCGGAATTTCAGGGATTGTGTTTCAGGAGAGCGATCAACGGTACCCATTCCCTTCGGACAATTCTGGACCGGAGGCGAAAAGCAAGCAACCGGCCACATCCCTTGATCTCTGGTGATGGACGTATGAGTACTATCGCGGTGATAATTACCGACATGTTTGAAGATGTGGAATATACCCAGCCCGCGGAGGCGTTCCGCAAGGCGGGACATACCCTTGTTCACGTGGGATTGAAAAGAGGCAGCACGGTGTATGGAAAGAAGCATAAAACACCCGTCACCATCGATCGTTCCGTGCATGAAGTGACACCCGCTGATTTTGACGCCTTACTGATACCGGGAGGTTACTCCCCGGATAAGCTGCGGGTCGATGAAGACGCCGTTAAATTTGCCGGTGACTTTCTCAAGAGTGGAAAGCCGGTGTTCGCCATATGCCACGCCGCCCAGTTGCTGATCACCGCCGATGTATTGAAAGGAAGGAAGGTGACCGGTTGGAAGTCCATCGTTCAGGATATCAAGAATTCCGGTGCGAAGTATGTAGATGCGGAAGTGGTGCAGGATGGCAATCTCATCTCCAGCCGGGGCCCCCCTGACATTCCGGCCTTCATCAAAGCGTCGCTGCAGATGCTTGGGTAGCCTCTGGAACTCTCTTTTTCATCGGTAGATACGATTCCCCTACTATTCGGAAATTGAAGCCGTCTTTTTACGTATTCGCGGATGGTCCGGCAGGGATATGTTCATTATTCTTGAGCGCAAGGATGCCTGCTATGCAACAGATTGTTACCGCTGCCAAACGGGAGTCCGGAGTGGAGATCCAGTATGAGAAACAGTCCCGCCTTCTCGGGGCCTTTATTTCCTATTCACAGTTGATCGACATGAAGATCAATGCCCTGGATCTGCTCAAGGATCCGGAGATGTATCTCTTCGATGAGAAAATCAAAGAAATCCGCATGAGTTCGGAGAAATCTGCAAAAGACAACCCGTTCCTCTGAACCGATCTCTCACATTTTTCTGTTACCGATTTCTGTTTGACCGGCAGGATCGAGACGTCAAACCGTGGCGGAACAGAATTCGATTTATGGGCAGGGGCAAGGAAAAAGGGGATCGTTAGGAATTGCCCTTTCCTTTTCCTTTGTCCTGGTCCTGAACGGTATTCTTCTTGTCCTTGCCATTCCCGTGGTTATCGGGTTTTCCGTTTCCTGGGCGGGTCGTAGGAACGGTAGTGATCTCGTTATCATCTGATTCGGATTCGTCCTCGGTTGAGATATTCTTCAGAACTTTCTTCAACTGGGCGGGATTCTTTATCTCATCCAGATTGATACCGGGAGAAAGGGTCAGGTCTTCGTTCTCGCCATCGGTGTTACCGCTTACAAATCCGAAGAACGCCAGGATGCGCTGGATCAGGGACTGTTGCTTCGGACCCTCCGCGTGGATCACCTGAATAGTGTCATTCCCCTGAATGGTAACCTTCCTTCCGTCAGTAAGAACGACCGTACCGAAGCAGTCCAGCCGGGCAGTTCCGTTATCCACTTCCAGATCGAGTTCCTGACGCTGGAATTTACCCATGATCGTACCACCGTCACGCAGGGAGAACAGGATTTTTTCGGCTTCGGCTCCATTGCAGATGAGGCGGCTGTTTTCGCGGTCCACGCGTGCTCCGGTGCTCTCCGTTTCCTCTCCATCGGTCTCATCCTCGATCTCCGTCAGCTGTCCCTGCAGGGAAAAGAACACGGTGAGGACTCCCTTACTCTTCAGATTCAGCGTCTTGGGTCGGACCATGGTGGCCGTGGCGTTCGGGCAGGCGGTCCCATTGATGGTCACCGAACTATTTGCCGAATTGTCGGCCGGGTTCTCGTCCAGTGCCGAGGAAGGAGAGGTGATGCGGGCTATATTCGTAATGGTGCGGATACCGCAAATCCTCGCACAGGTGGCATTTATGGTGAGATTCCTGGTCTCTCCCGGGGAAAGATCCAGCGACCAGATATCGCCGTTCATTTCTCCCTCTCCCGGATGATAATCCCGCACGGAACATCCCGGGGGAATCTGCTCGGTGATCTCCACCGGCACGGTGACCGATGTGTTGTGATTGGTCACCTCGACAATCCAGGTGATCGGTTCGCTGAGGTTGTAGGTGTTCTTACCGACCACCATCTTGCGCACGCTCAGGTTGGAAACGGTACAGTCCTTTCCCGTGATGGTCACGGACTTGGTGGCATTGTTATCCTCCGGGTGATCATCCAGAGCCGGTTCCGGAGACGTGATGTTGGCGATGTTTTCTATGGATCGGGAAACACAGGACAGGTTACAGGACATGTTGAACTTCAGGGTCTCCGTCATGCCTGGACCCACATCGACGGTCCAAACATCGTTGGTCACGGTCCCATTTTCGATGAGATACTCTTTGATGGAGCACGTCGGCGGGACTCGTTCAAGGACCTTCACGTCATTCTCCTGGGTATTGTTGTGATTGGTGAGGTTGAGAGTCCAGGTGATATTTTCGCCCGGTGCATACGTGTCCTTGTTGGAGGTTTTATTCAGGGTGAGATTAGAGGCACCGGCCACCCCTCCCATCAGGATGAGGCCGGTGACCAGTATGGTCATCAGGAATAGTCTGTTCATCTTCATACACACTGAGTGTCCGGACCGCCGCGTATATATTAACACCATACAGGAAGTCCGATCGTTGGGGAATCCAGTTCAATCCTGTACCCTCCTGGTTCAATACTGTGCATAGGTACGCAGGGTATAATTCAGACGGCAGTGAGTCTGGAGGTGTGAGGTGGCGTTCATCGTCTCACCCGCACGCAGGTCACCAATCGGCACGCTTTCCCAGGCGGCCACTTTCTGCGTCTCCGGATCAAACAGTTCAACTCGTAAGGACAATGAATGAATATCCGAGGTTCCGTTATTGATGACCTTCATCAAGGTCTCATACGAGCATTCACCCAGATCGGCGGAGGTCATTGTCTTCTCCAGGATTTCGACGCGAACCATATTCTGCTCGGAAGAGGCAGACAGGCATCCGCAGAATACAATGGCGGTCAGCAGCAAGAGGAAGACGGCGAATAATATCCTCCTGGGTACGGTATCAGGAGATCTCATTACTCAATATGGGTACAACGATCATTTCAGCGTGTCGTCCCTATCAACCAAAGGATCGAATCAAGAGTCAAAGTCGAAAAACCGTCCATTTTATCACGCAGGGTAGGGAATATCTAAGTTACGGTATGAATATCCTGTTTCCCGCCGAATCCGAAGAACCCGTCACCACCCGTATGGATAAGATGGATGCTCTGCTGAAGGATATTCAGCAGGTTCTTGCGGAAATCCGGCAATCTCTCGATCGTGAACGGGGAGTGGAGGACCGTGTGGCAGAACTTGAACGGTCCGTCGCCAGACTCCAGAGTATCACCATGGATCTGCGAACCCCCCGGGCCCCTACCTCGGAAACCGACCGAATCACACCCCTGGAGTCAAAGGTGAATACCCTCTGTACGATGACCGCGGAGCAGAAGGCGGTTCTGGACCAGTTGGTGGAGAGCCAGGGCAAGAGCATACAGGAGCTAAGAAAAGAGATGAACCGCCATGGCTCAGAGGATGAGCCGGTCATTCAGGAAATTGATGAGATCGTTCGCAGGAGATAGGGGCGATCGGTGAAGATTTTATTTGAGCTATCCGGTGAGCATCCGACTCTCCCGTTTGCGGAACTGGAGTCCGTCGGTACGGTGGTCGAGAGGGCTCCTCAGGTCGCGATCGCGGAGTGCCCGGATGTCGACCAGACCCGGCGTCTGGCCCTCACCCATACGGTGATGGAATATCTGGGACAGAGTGTGGCCGCAGAGGAGGACCTCCTCGCCCTTCTCGGTGATCTTCACCTCGTTTCCCGGAAATCCTTCCGTGTGCGGGTTCACAAACTGCACGGAGCAACGATGTGTCTCTCCCAGCTCTATCTGGAGCGGCTGATCGGAAACGAAATTTCCGGTCCCGTGTCTCTCGATCATCCAGACGAGGAATTCCGGCTGATCGTCTCCGGATCCCGTGCATACCTGGGGCGGGTTCTCGTTCGGATAGACCGAGGTGCATACCTCTTCCGGGACCCGCTCCGGCGTCCCTTTTTCCACCCCGGAGTGATGCTCCCTCGATTTGCCCGAGCTATGGTGAATCTCTCCCTGGTGCAGGAAGGAGATCTGCTCATCGATCCCTTCTGCGGGACGGGAGGGATTCTTCTGGAAGCCCACCAGGTAGGCGCAGAGATCAGCGGGGGGGATGCCGATTTCCGCATGGTGGCCGGTGCCCGCCAGAACCTTTCTCATGCGGATCTGGTGGTCGCGGACGCGACCCGTATGCCCTACTCTGATCAGACCGTGGATGCAGTGGTGAGCGATCTACCCTACGGACAGTCGGTGGGTATACGGGCGGCGAGTCTGGATGCTCTCTATCGGGGTGCTCTTGAGGAGATACACCGGATTCTGCGCCCTGATCGGAGAGCGGTAGTGATCAGTCACCAGGATATCCGGTCCTTGATCTCTCCGTTCCATCTCCTTCAGTTTCACGAACAGCGGGTACACAAGAGCCTGACCCGTCGCATCATGGTGTTGCAGAGATAGTACACTCACAAACAGGGATTATAGCGATCGAACGACATGTATCTAAAGGGCCGTTCCCGTTTCTGTCACCAAATTTCCGCTACCCCCGATTGAGACATATTGAAAAATCAATCGAATGCCCCGCAAATTTGGAAAAAAAATGAGGGAATATTACAGGAATCATGGTGATGAATGATCGTGAATCGTCGTGGGTCTCGAAGTTCCGCCTCATATCATGATTATTTGAACAGCCACAATTGGATACTCCCGGTATAATGATCCTCAAATCTCTTTTATTTAGGCAGGCGCTCTCCCGGTGGACGAACAGACCATTGGATTCGAAGGGATCGTGCTCCCGATGATCGGCCCGGGCCGTACGGATCGTTAAAAAAAAGTTATTCCACGATACGCGCTTCAGAAAAACGGTCCTCATCTGCCAGCAGAAATTCTCCGCTCATGCTGAGTCCATTTTTCGGGCACGCATCCGTGCACTGAGAACAGAAGATGCACTGGGTAACCCAGATGCGCATCCTCTTTGTCTCGGGCAGTACGTCGATGGCGTGGGACGGACAGACCCGGGCACAGAGGGTGCATCCGGTGCAGGCTTCCCGTTCGTAGACGATCTTGCCGCGGTATCTCGGGGGAAGATCGACAGGGGAGTTCATGGAGGCCTTTCCTTCCGCTACCAGTTTTAGATACTCTGTAACGGACGGGGGAAGGTATTTGGCCGGAAACTGGTTCGTTGCCGGGCGGGAGAACAACTGCCGAATCAGCTCGGGAAGCATGGGAAGAAGTGCCATATTCAGACTCCTCCCAGGCTGTCCAGTACCAGCAGGATAAGGCCCAAGATCCCCGTCCCGCCGATGAATACCCAGTACAGGGTGACCACCTGATTGATTCGGAAACGGGCCATGGCTACCCGTATGACGGTGACCGAGACGAATACCACGGCCAGTACTTTCAGTATATAGAAGATGATATCAAGTACCCATCCCGCAAGAGGAATTCCGGGGACCAAGCTGGAGAGCCCCCACGGAAAGAACAGGGCGACGATGATGCTGGTCATCGCCACCGTTTTAACCCCCTGGGAGAGGTAAAACATGGCCAGATTTCTTCCCGAATATTCTACCATCAGCCCTCCCGCGAGTTCGGTCTCCGCCTCGGGTGTATCGAAGGGAACGCGGGAGAGTTCTCCGGGCGTCACCAGGATCAGGACAATGAGCAGGAGGATGGCGCCCACGATACCCAGCGGTCCTGTCACCCCCCACACCGGAGTCGCCGTGAGAGCCGAGAGGCTGAACGGATTGGCCACCCCCAGTGTGGACAATTTCCAGGCGAGAGCAATAAGCACCGTCGCCAGAGGAAACTCATAGGCGATCATCGTGATCATCTCCCGCTGGGCTCCCACGGTCGCATAGGGAGATCCCGAAGCAAATCCTCCCGCCACCATGGCGAGCGCCGGAACGGTGAGCAGGTACATCACCAGGATGATATCCCCATATCCCGCCAGCACCGGAGAAAATCCTCCAATAGGGAGATACAGCAGGATGGTGATCGAGGACGCCAGGGCAAAGACCGGGGCCGTGTTGAACAGCCAGGGTATGGCATTCTCCGGGATGATATTTTCCTTTAGCATGAGCTTGCGGAAATCGATGAACGGCTGCCGTAAGGGAGGCCCGATGCGGGCCTGCATGTGTGCCGCAAGCTTCCGGTCGATACCGAGGATATACAACCCGAATCCCATTCCGAAGAACGCCACAAGAAGGGTCCCCAGGATCGTGACCGGGAGAGGGAGGCCTTCAGCCATGCTGCAGCCTCCGCGTCTTGGCCACCGACATACGATGGAGTTCTTCCTTGGTCAGTATGGAGGACTGATCCTTGCGTAGGATCGCCACGCGGTCGGTGCAGGAGAGGCAGGGATCGATGGATGCGACGATGATGGGGATATCGGCAATCTGCTCTCCCTTGAGCATCACCGGCCAGGAGATCAGGTTACTGTAGGAAGACGCCTTCACCTTCCAGGCATAGGGGGATTCCTTGCCGGTCATTCGCACGTAGTGCAGAGCTTCGCCCCGGGGAGCCTCATGTCTGCCCACCGCTTCACCCTTTGCCTTCTTGCAGGCCAGCAGCAGTTTGGCGATCTTTTCTTCCCACGTGACCTTGCCGGAGGGCATATTGTCCAGGCATTGCTGGATGATGTCGATCGATTGAACGACCTCCAGGACACGGACAACGATGCGGTCGTACACATCGCCCCGTATCTCTCCCAGCAACTGATTCGGCAGCACGGGATCGATGGATAGATCCCCGTACGCACAGTAGGGGTAGTCGACCCGCACGTCTTTTCGCACTCCCGAAGCCCGTGCCGTCGGTCCCACCACACAGAGCCGTAGTGCGTCCTCATAGGAGAGAATGCCGGTATTCCGGCAGCGCATCTGGATGGTTCGGTCATGGAGGAAGAGATGGAGGAGTTTATCCGCCAGATCCCTATAATAGGTAAGACACTGCTGGATTCGCGGGTACTGCTCTTCGACAATGTCTCTTCGGACCCCTCCCACCTGTACGATGCCGTAGTTTACGCGGTTACCCGTGATGAGTTCGATGACATCCATGGCCTCTTCCCGCACTCTCCAGGCGAGATGGAACAGGGAGTCAAAGCCCAGCTCGTGGGCGGCGACCCCGGCCCAGAGCAGATGGGACTGGATACGCTCCAGTTCGGCAATGATGGTGCGGATGTAATCTGCCCGCTCCGGCACCTGGATGTCCATGATCTGCTCCACCGCCCGGGCGAAACAGATGGAGTGGGTAACACCACAGATTCCACATATTCGGTCAGTCAGGTGGACGATCTGGACCGGATTCCGGCGCATTCCCATCCACTCGATCCCGCGGTGTGTCTGGCCGGGAGCAAAGTCTGCGCTCTCTACCACCTCCCCATTCATGCGGAACGTAAACATCACCGGTTCTTTCAGAGCCGGATGGATAGGCCCGATAGGGATGGTATAGGTAGAGTCTTTTTTGGATATGTCACCGCTCATGGTTTCTCACCTCCGGACGGGGGTGTTTTTTTGGCCTCGAGGGGATCTGCGCATTCCACAGAACACTCCTTTGCCTCGGGCTTCTCCGGCAGAGGCGGTGCGGGTCGATCCCGGGGCCGTTTCACTTCCCAGAGGTTTTTGATCATGGACTCCGGTATCCCTTTCTCATCCTTCCGCCATGGATACACGCCCGCTGGGAAATCATCGGGCAGGAAGAGCCGGCGCGGATCGGGGATCCCCACGACTTCGATCCCCAGCATCTCCTGCTTCTCCCTCTCGGTAAAGACCGCCCCGGGCATCAGGTCGCTGATGGTTGGGACACGAAGATCGGATTTGGGAACCCGTATCTTGAACGTCAACATATATTCGCCGTGTTTCACTCCAAAGTACACGGAGAAGGTGTAGATCATCTCGATGTAATCATCCACATCCACGCCGGAGATAACGGCCAAATGGGGGAAGCTGATATCGATCAGCGTCTGGATGGCGGGTTTTAACAGGTCTTGTCGAAGGGTGATCCAGATATTATAATTGGGGTGTTTTTTTACCCCTTCCATTCGCTCCCGGATCACCGCTTCCTCGATTCCATCGCCAAAGGTGGAGCGGAAGTGATCCACCACTTCCTGGGGTTTCAGGGGAGTTGATTTCATGATGCCCCTCCTTCCAGCCGTTCCAGCTTTTCTATCGCCTTCACGACACCCTGCAGTATTGCCTCGGGACGGGGCGGACAGCCAGA
>JBAIXL010000147.1:0-7089 GCA_037916685.1 Methanolinea tarda | reverse complement strand
CAGGTCCGAGGTGGCGAGGCGGGAATTCATTTCACGGACGGGAACTCCGGAGATCCTCCCACGTATGGTCCGGTCCATGACATTACGCTTGAGGACAGTACCTTCCGCGATGCGATGTATACCGCGGTGGACTGCACCCCAGGACCCTGCAACCAGATGATCTTCCGCCGCCTGGAGATCTACGGGTCGGGTCTCGAAGCAGGATTTGGAGGCGACGGACTGGGCCTGGAGCGAGGAGAACAGGTGCTCGTCGAAGATTGTTCCATCCATGACAATGGCGGGGATGGCATCGATCTCAACTCACGGGATTATTCCGGGAATGTGCCGGGCATCTTCGTCCAGAGGAACCAGGTGTACCGTAACCACCTGCAGGGGATCAAGCTCTGGGCGGGAGGGAGGATGGAGAAGAACGTGATCTGGGGACAGGGAATCGATCCGGTGATGGTGGGAAAGCATCCCAGCACGGTGGAGGTGATAGGAAACACCATCGCCTACAATATGTACGATCTGACGTTCAGCGGGCGCGACTACGCGTTTGTAGCGGCCTACCCGGAGGACGGAAAGTCCTCACCCGTCCGGCTGACTCTGACCAACAATATCTTTGCTTTCAATAACCACCCGGATCTCGACGGGCACACCGGGATCTACCTAGGTCCGACGGTTACTCTGGTTGAAGAAGGGCATAACCTCTTCTACAGCCGTGAGGATGAGGAGATCCTTGCTGCCTTTCTTGGGGAGCGCAGCATCCTGCGATCGGAAATTGCGGACGGGACATGGACCCGTCTCACCGGCCAGGGAGCAGGCGATCTGACGGTTGATCCGATGTTTGTATCCAGTTGGCCGGCGGTGGATCTTCACTTACAGGCCAACAGTCCGGCGAAAGGGTATGGAGCGTACTAAACTAAACAGAGGAACAAGCTCCCTCACCTTTTTGGAAGTTGAACGATGAACAGGTGAAGAACAGTCTCTCCGTTATTTCTCACCCTGTGCCCCTTGCCCCAGGTGTCTTCCAACAGGATGATGTCCCCGGTCTGCAATCGCTTTACCTCCGCGTCACTTGCCTCCATCTCCATGGAACCATGGAGAAGCACCATAAACTGCCGGGCGGGAGAGGGCTGCCAGTCGCTCGCCCACCCTGGTTTGAGGGAGCAGAAGAGGAACTCGGAGGCCGGATCCGCTCCAGAACACCGAAGAGAAGTAATGGAGGCTGCATTCACGGGATTTTGCTCGACCCGCACCCGATCAAAATGGGTCTCCCCATACCAGCCCCATTTTGCCCTAGTATCGGTATAAATTCGGTAATACTCCGGCGGGGGAACGATTTCTGATTCACTCATGCAGGTCCCGGAGGGAATTCAGATGCCATGGGGAATAAATATTATGGACTCCATCCCGAATTCATAATCCGTAAAAAACGAAAAATATTCGTCCCCCAAAATGTATGGGCCAGAAATGTCCGAGGTTCTTACCGGCTCATAGATTTCTGGGTACGTCTGAATCCTTCTTGTGCTTCCTGATCGTTTGGATCCAGGGCAAGGGCTGCCCGGTAACTGGAGAGAGCCTCGGAGAATCGATCCCATTTCTGCAGAAGAGCCCCCTTCTGTTTCCATGCTTCAACATTCGTAGGCTCGAGAGAGAGAACCCGATCAAAACAATTCAGCGCTTGATCGAATTCTCCGGACGACCCATAATTTTTTCCACGACCGAGCCAGGCAGCCACATTGGTCGAATCCATGTCGAGTATTTTCTTATACTCTTTATCTGCTTCCGACCAGTATTCCATGGAATAAAAGTTATCTGCATAACACATTCTTAGGAAGACATCATCAGGGGAGATCTCTATAGCACGCTCGTACCAGTTCCTGGCCTCCTGGTACCTCCCGAGACGGTGGAGCACGCCCGCTATCCCAATTACTGCCGGGAGATAGGAAGAGTCGAGGTTGAGTGCCTGCTCATAGGTTATCCGGGCTTCCTCATCTTTACCGCTTTCTGCCAGAGATTCGCCTTTCCAGGACAGAATATCTGCATTCGGAGGAGTCTTCTCCAGAATCAGATCGAAGCACTGCTGTGCTTCCTCGTGCCGACTCAGTTTAGCCAGTAATTTACCCTTACGGAAGAGAGTGCCATAGGTTTCCTGGAGCTCGAGCGCTCGGTTATAGAAAGAAAGTGCAACTTCCACATTTCCGTGATCGGCGAGAAGATCTCCCATGAGGTTAAGGGCATAGATATCCTGGGGAGTTAAGCCCAGGGCCTTCTTCACCCTTGCAAGGGCTTCCTCGTCGCGGTTCATAAAATGGAGGATGGCACCGGAATGGCTCAACAGACTGCTGTCCTCTGGATAGTTTTGAAGTACCGCATCGAACAGTTGCAATGCTTCTTCGTACTTGACCAGCTGGACGAGAATAGCACCCAGTTCGTATAAGGCCTCCGGGTCGGTGGGATCCATGTCATAGGCAGTCTGCAATGATTGCCGGGCTTCCTCATACCGCACTAAGTGGCTCAGAACCATCCCCCGGTGTTTCCATACCATGGGCACGGTGGTAGTAATCGAGAGGGACTGATCCAGATAGGCCAGGGCAAGGTCCAGTTGTCCCTCCTTTTCTGCGATCCAGCCCATCTGGAACCAGAGTTGTGGATTCATCCCATCCAAGGAAAGTGCACGTTCAATGTATTGTCGGGCGGTAGAGAGATCTTGTCGAGTGAAAAACAAAGTGGCCATTAACTGGTATGCCTGAACATGGTTCGGATTCATGGTTAAAAGGGTTTCGAGGGTTGCCTGTGCCTCATCCAGCCGCCCGAGATCCATCAAATCGGATGCCTTCAACCATAGTGCCCCCTCGCTTTTCGGATCGATCTTTAAGAGATTTTCGAGATTCTCCAAGGCCTCCTCATACCGCTTTAAGGTGATGAGAAGATTCGCCTTATTGAATAAACCCTGGTTATCCTGGGGATTGAGGGTAATGTACTGGTTGTATGCCGCGAGGGCCTCTTCTGCTTTTCCTTGGGACTCCAGGATCTTTCCTTTCCACCACCAGCAGGAGATACAGGTGGGTTCAAGAGTGAGAGCCCTCTCGAAACAATCCAGCGCTTCTCCCTCACGGTTCAGTTGGGCCAGAACCCTCCCCTTCTCAAACCAGGCTCGGGCATGAGTGGGCTGGAGAACAAGTGCCCGTTCAAAGGAGTGCAACCCCTCCTCCCATCGTTTGCGGTGGAAGAGGAGAAACCCCTTCTGTACCAGGGCATCCGCGCTATCGGGTTCGATCTGGAGCAACTTCTCCACGCACTGGAGCGCCTCCTCACCGCGGTTGAGACGGAATAACACCTCCCCCTTCACCGACCAGACTCTGACATCCAAAGGCGCAAGGGGTGCTGCTATCTCGAGACAGGCCAGAGCTTCTTCCAAGCGGTTCGCTCCGAGGAGCACTCGGGCCTTCTCCACCCAGAGAGTCGGTTCGTGTGGAGCGAGGTGACAGGCATGGTCATAGGCATCGAGGGCTTCGTCCCATCGCCCCAGCGCTGCGAGAGCACTCCCCTTCCGTTGCCAGGCAAGAGGATGCATCGGTTCGGCCCGGACCGCCTTCTCATAACACTCCAGCTTCCGTGCCAGATCCTTCTCCCAGTCTCCCTGGTCAATCCAATCCTGTGCGGTCTCCATATTCCCCTACTCAAAAGGAACTGGGAGCGTCTTCGAATATACCTTTGGATTCAGTGGGTACCTCCGAACAGCGTTGTCTGCAGGATAACCAGTGTTGGTGCCGTCCCTTCACTCTTCTTACCAGACCCCCACTATTTTTCCGAGGCGTCTACTTCGCAGGACAAACGATCCTGCCGAGCTGAACCCGGAAAATCGCCGCTGGAGAACCGCTCGTAGAACCGGGATTCAAGGTCAAGTGCCATACCGGAAAAAATTGGGCTACCGGCGAGATCGCCAGAGAATCAGAATCGCGCCGACCGAGATAAGGGCAAATATTCCCTCAAAACCTGGGCTTGCCTGCACCGTGGTCATCTCGGCCGCAACCTCAGACTCTGCCCCGATGGAGACCTGGACGGTTTCCTCATAATCGGTATACCCGGAATGGGTGAGCAGGATTCGATGTGTCCCAGGGGTAACGGTCGAGAGAGTGAGCGGGGTCACACCTAACCGCGTTCCGTCCAGGTATACATTCGCCCCGTCCGGAGTGCTTCGGACGACTAGGGTGCCGGTTCCGGAGGGAGATGCGGTGGCGGGGAGAGTGCCCGGGGAAGTCCCACTCTTGGCAATTAGGGTGATGGTGATGGGCATCGTCGCTCCGGTGACGATGGTTACCGTTCCCGTCCAATCGTTGTATCCTGGGTAGGAGAGGGTGACCGTATGTGTGCCGGCCTTCAGGTTCGGTACGCTCTTTGGTGTCGTTCCCTGATCGATTCCGTCCAGGCGGATCGCAGCGTGAGTGGGATTGGACTGAATGGACAGCGTTCCTCCCCCGGTGGCGGTCGTCTGCTGGGCGGTGGTGGTGACCGTAACCGTGGTGGTCTGTGGCAAAACCACCAGCTGGATCGTGACCGGTGCCATCTTACCTGCCACAACCGTGAACGTTCCCGTGTACTCAGTGTATCCCGATTTCTGGAGCTTCACTACATGACTTCCCGGTAAAAGTTCAACACCCATGGGGGTGACGCCGGTCTTGACCCCGTCCACCAGGATTGTCGCCCCGGATGGGGTCGAGGTGATGGAAAGTCCTCCTGAGGTGGGTATGGGAGTGAGAGTTGCGCTCACAGTTGCTTTCTGGCCGGCGGAGACGGTAACCGTTGTCTGAAAGGTCTGATAGCTGATGAGCTCCAGATCAACGGTATGGGAACCGGCAGTCACCGACGTAATGGTGAGAGGTGCTGTACCCTGGGAAACGCCATCCAGATACACCTGGGCGCCGGGCGGCGAAGAGATAACGCTGATCTTTCCATAAATAGGAGTGACCACCCCCATCAGGCTGATCGATGTGGAATCCGATTGCCAGTATGGCTGGGTGAACGCCCACACCGTGTAGGTGCCTGCTCCTGGTAATGTGGAGGTGTCCCAGGAATAGCTCCACGTTGATCCCTGGACGGATACATCGGCGATCTTCGTTCCCATTGGAACGGATGGCCCCTCCATCTGGAGATGCATGGTTATCCCCCCCGAGGTATCCGTGCCTGAGAGCTGGATGATATCTCCGTAGTATGCGCCCGATATAGGATTGATGGTGATACCCGTCACAGCGGGGTTAACGGTAATGGGATAGGTTCTGTCTGCGGTCCAGATATCACATATGGTGGCAGCACGGTACGTTACGGTATAGGTTCCGGCGTTCAAATAGAGATGGGATGGATTCTGATAGATCGAGCCCGTTCCCTGAAGAGCCCCTGATCCATCCCCGAAGTCCCAGTACCAGGCACCCACCGGATCCCCACCCGGAGAAGGCTCTGCCACACCCTCTACTTTCAGCAGAAAGGGAGCGTCCCCGGATGCTCCACTCCCCGGAGCAAAGTTAAACCCCACATAGTTCGGTGGGCCATCACAGACCGCAGCCCCTGTTAACCCCACCAGCGTTCCCAAGACCACGAACGCCATGGTTCCGTACCGGAATATGTCCGGAATTTTCCCCTCCACCATATTCTACATCCCCCCAATCGAAATGGCCATGGTACCCTCAAGGATGCATGATGGCCATTGAGGGAGAGTACGGTCATGTAGCTGATAAATGATATGGTTCCAAAATCCCTTCCGCAGAAAAAGATCGTGGGTTCTTCCCGGTTCAGGTGTGAGGGACCCTCTCGGTCATATCGGCGAGGGAACCTTCAGGAGGGGTGGTCTCCCATTCCCGGACAGAGTAGTTGCCACCCCGTTCCTGAACGGTGATGGTCACGTCTGTGGTCTTCTCATAGGATTCTACCTGATCCAGGCTAGATACCAGGGAAACGGGAATGGTGTAGGTGCCCACGGAACGCGGGGTCATCTGGAAAATCACAGTCTGGGGCTGGTTCGGCGAGAGGGAGAGGCGAACCAGGGCGTCAGAGGTTAGGTCCATACCCTGGGGGAGCCTCCGTATTCCCACCATGGATGTGGTCACAGGAACCGTGGATGAGACCGTCGCAACCAAGCGGAGGGGACTCCCTTTCCGGATGGTTCCCTCGATAGTGAGGGTAAGATATCCTTTCGGCGGAGCCATAACCAGGTCGTTTATCAGAGCAAGATTGGCATAGGCTGCCGTACGGATTTCATCCGTGCGGGTATGCATAGCCAGGTCTTTTAAGTACGGAGTTATCGAGCCTGTCTCGTTTCGTCCCAAGGCGATCCGCGTCAGGGTGAAGACCGCCCGTTCCCTCAGATAGGGTTCACTGTCGCTTTCGATCACTGCGGTAAGTCGATACACATAGTTGTCAGGTGGAGCCAGCTCCATGGCGGCCAAATCATTGATATTTGAGGGTACCTGGTCGGTGGAGGGCGTTGAGGATACACATCCCGCCATCAGAAGGCCCAGACCGAGAAGCCCAAGAACGAGATAGAAGTGCCTCACGGAGTTCCCCCCCAGCACCCAGAGGCTACATTATACTGGTTCAATATACCCATTATGGCACCCTTCTCCTGGGCATTCAGGTTGACCCGACTGCCCATCCAGCCATTCTTGATAAATCCGCAGAGCTGGGGATCATTCTCCACTTCGTTATCGAAGATGCTGAAGATCACCGCCTCCTGACCCTGAAGGGTATCAAACGATTCGGAGGTGGAATTGGGGAATGCATTGCCCGGAGCATCGACCAGGTCCCAGAGCACTGCTGCAACCACCTCCTCCCGGTAGTCCCCCGTCGCGGTGATGGTGCAGGTATATTTTGGAGGTACGAAACACATTTCGGTATAGGTTACACTCGTGGTGGGACAGGTCACCTGCTCGATATTATCGAAGGGAAGTTCAGGTTCGGACAGCACGTACTGTCCAGGGGGACTCGTGTTGGTCAACCGGTAGCGGTGGGGTACGATCGTACCGAAATAATCCGCAAATCCCTCTTTCCAAGAAAACTGAGGACCTTTTTCATAATCACAGAGCCCATGGGTGCCTCCACCTCCTCCTTTTC
>JBAIXL010000146.1:0-3539 GCA_037916685.1 Methanolinea tarda | reverse complement strand
AAGAAAAAGGAGGAGGTTAGGTTTAGATCGTCAGCTGGTTCACCGCGTCGATCTGAGCGGGTCCGCGACTGGACAGAGGAATGACAGCACCAACCGATGGCTTGATCTCGATGGTAAAGGGCTCGTTGATTGTGAGACCATATTCATTTTCATCGAGGTTCGCCTGAATAGACCAGACTTCACCTTTTTCCAGGAGAGTGTCCCCGTCATCATTTTGTTTATCGAAGGGACTCCAGGTGTTGGCAACTGCTGATGTACTGTAATTTAGATACTTGACTTCGCTCGCAGTAATCCAGGTCATGGTCATTTTGGACATGTCGATGGGTTCCCCACCCGCCGATAATTCAACCGTGAATCGAATGGTTGAGATGTTTGTGGAACCCTTGATTCCGAGGACCGAACCCTTGATCTGCAGGGCAGTGCTCGATTGTTCAACTCCAGTCTTTACCGCTTCCTGGGCCTTCTGGGTAGTGAAGAAACCCGCGCCCAGCACTACATAGGAAAACACCGCTGCCACGACAACAAAGGCAATCAGCACGATTGCTGCCTCAAGGCCGGTGAACGCTTCGTCATTAACGATTTTTCGCATATACGACGCCTCATGTGAGTATTGGATCCCTCCAATACCACTAATATTTTGATTATCTTTTTAGTATATAAATATTGCTATTTATTTTTTATTTCAATTTTTTGATTTTTTTCAATATTATACAAAATTTTTGAATTAAAATAGGAATAAAATATACTTCATAGTTTTTCGATTTTATCGGCAGGTATATTAGTATCATCTGCCGCGAAATATCTGCCATGGATCTTCATCAGGGCTACTTCTGCACGAAGACGTACTGTCTGATCCGGATCTTCGCGAAGATCCATCAATCGGTTCTGGGCCCGCTCATCCCCCAGCCGTCCGAGAGACTTCACTGCTTCACGGCGCACAAACCGGTTTTCGTCAGAAAGAAGATGAATCAGGGGTTCCACTGAACGCACATCTCCGTTGATGCGGAGAGCGATGGTAGCACCCATCCGGACATGCCAGTCGGGATCCAACAGGGCACCCAGCAATGGTGCCAAGACTAACTGCCCCTTGCTTCCCAGCGCCTTCGCTGCCTGTTCCCGGATCGGTCGATCCTCGTCTTTCAGAACCTCCAGCAGGGGGGGAATCGTATCGGGGGATGATAGCTTTCCCAGGGATCGGATGGCTTCCTCTCGAACCGTTCGGTTTTCATCCTTCAGAGACTCAACCAGCGCCAGTATCGCGGGTGTTTCATCGAATCCTGCCAGCGCCCGCACGGCCTCCTGTCGAATTCTCTCATCCGGGAGTTTCAGTGCATCGAGATACCCATCCATTGGACGATCCGTAATTTCTGTTCCTATGCCCGCACGCTCACCCCCCACGGGAATGGTGCTCCTTGATTCATCCTCAACCGTACGAGAGCGTGCCGTTAACGCAAGCGCCGCGACTATCCAGACATCGATTCCAGCATTTAGCAATGATAACACCGGATCCAGTGTATGCCGGATGATGAACGTCACCCCTGTCAGGAGGCCAATGGATACGATAAGGAGGAGGATTACGTGCGTTCCCCTTTTGGGATACCACAGGGCAACCAAGATAATGGGAATGATATAGAGGTGGGGAACCAGGTAATAATATTCCAGGAAAATGCCATTGTTCTGCAGTAAGATCC
Organism: Methanolinea tarda; assembly: GCA_037916685.1. Taxonomy (GTDB): domain Archaea; phylum Halobacteriota; class Methanomicrobia; order Methanomicrobiales; family JACTUA01; genus JAJRCM01. The sequence goes on along the minus strand of JBAIXL010000146.1, from coordinate 1,848 downwards.
CATACAATGTCACCAGGAGGGCGATCACCGCAAAGATTCCGATGAGTACCAGCTTCACTCCATCATTCGCCCGATACTCGTCCGCCATGCGTTTTGTACTTCCTGGGATCATAATAGCACAGACTAATTTTCTCTTTTAATATTTATAGTATGTTATTAATTTTTATTAGAAAATTTTATATTTTTTGAGATTCTAAACAATAAAAGCGAACAAAAATAATAAAAACAAAATATTACGGAAAAAAGGTCCTGGAGATCCCAACAATGGAAAAACAAGACATGCTGTTCCTCATCGGTGCTGTCGTGATTGTGATCGTCCTGGCCCTGGTGATAAAACCTCTTTTAACGAGTGCAGCGTTTCCAACCTCCCAGCTCTCTGAGAAAGACGTGGAGATGGAATCATCTCTCATCCTGCCGACTCCATCTTCTTCCTATGAAGTGGAGGAGCATTCATGGAATGGAACAATAACCGTGCTTCATTTTCTGGATGATTTGCCGTTGACGGAAACAAATGATACCGCGAATGATACCGTCTCTTCCGCATCCACTCCCCATATCTTTCTTGGTAATAGCACCGTTACGGCCGCGTACCCGGTTGTTCCGGATGACAAACCGAATATCCCGGAAGGGGCTGTACCTAAACCCACGATGGAATACCGCGGCCTGATAAACACCTCTATCATTTTTGAAGAAACCTATACATTGAAGTATAACTCGTTCGCATTTCTCGTGGACGTGGTGAAACCACCCTTCGTGATCGCTTACACGGTCACTCCCACCACGTCGGATCCCTATTATCTCAACAATCCCCATTACTGTTTCATGACGATAACCGTGCGAGACCCCACCACCATGGACGTGATCGCCACAGAGGGGTACGGACGCATCTACAGCACCGATTCCAGCAAACATATCACACTATACCGTTCTGGGAGCTATCACGTCACTATTTATGGGAATATGGTCCGGGCGAATGTAAAAATTCAGGCAGGAATCTAGAACATGGAGAAGCGGGATCTGGTTTTTCTGGGCATTGCGGTGGGAGTGGTCCTGCTTGCTGCACTGGTGGTGAAACCGGTTCTCACCGACCACGGATTTCCAGATCTCCCCATTCCATTCGGGTCTTCTCAACGTACGCCCAACCCGACCTCGACGTACCCCACGCCCACCCCACGGCCGGTCCGCATGGCGGAATTTGCTACGTTAAGTGGAAATCACAGCGGAAGTACGGAAACACTCGAGATTCCGTTTTCCTACTGGGAGATCGAGTTTACTGCGGAACCGGATGGAAACCGATCCGATAGCGATATCCGCATCTTTCCCCGTTTGAAAATCCAGATAATCGATGCAGATAATCCCGCACGAATTGTCCGGAATATCGAACCCGATCTGCTGGATGCACGAATTAATTCTTCATATGATCCCCGTCCCTGGAAAGAGCGAATCGATGAAGGATATCATCGATACTACTTCGTGATCGACGTCCAACAAATCGATCGGTATCAAATCGATATCCTGGTGCCTCAGCAGGAGTAGTCAACCTAGGATTGGACGAACATTCCCGGTAATCCGATGGGTTCGCTTGTTCATGGCGTTAGATAAAATCTAAAAAATATCCAAAAAAGAGCCCGGTCAGAACCGTTTTGGATCCGTCTCGATATCCACGATGAACGGGCTTTTCTGGCGGCGTGCGTTTTCCAGAGTAGATTTCAGGGCGCCGGGTTCCCGCACCGAGTAACCCTTTCCGCCGCAAGCTTCGGCGAACTGTGCAAAATCCGGGTTCAGGAGATCGGTACCGAAATTGGGGTAATTTTCCATCATCTGTTCCACCTGAATCATTCCCAGCTG
>JBAIXL010000145.1:0-1753 GCA_037916685.1 Methanolinea tarda | reverse complement strand
TCGTGACCACTTCTGACAAGCGCAAGAAACTGCTGCTCCTGTTGCAGTCCGGCCCGAAATCGATGGACGAGATCCGCAGCACCCTGAAGGTGACCACCACCGGAATGCTGCCCCAGATCAAGATCCTGTCCAGTCACGGTCTGGTGCGCAGGGTGGATGGGGATTACATACTCACCGAACTGGGAGGCGTCGTTACGGCACACCTGGACCGCCTCCTCAATACCCTTGCCATTTTCGAGAAGGACAAAGAGTTCTGGAAGAAGCACGATCTCTCCGGCATACCGGAACCGTTGCGCATGCGTATTGCGGAACTGGGAACTTATCGTATCATCTCCTCTGGTGAAGATGAGCTCTACGAGTCTCACTCCGAATTCCAGGAGCAGATTCTGCGTTCGAACCACGTGCACGGGTATGCGCCCATCCTGCATCCTATCTATCCACAGTTCTTTTTAGCTTTGGCGAAAAAAGGAGTCGAGATTTCTCTAATACTGACCGATAGCGTATTTGCGCGAATCGAGAAGAAGTACGGGGACCTGCTCAATGAAGGGCTGAACTACACCAACGCGAGCCTGTATGTCACCGTAGAGAATATCCGGCTTGCTTTCATCGTTACGGACCGCTATTTCTCCACGGGCATGTATTTCCAGGATGGCCGTTTCGATACCAAGTTGGATTTGACGAGTTTCGAAGCATCTGCGCTTTCTTGGGGAGAGGATTTGTTCAAACATATCCTGGCAGGAGCGCGACAGGTACCGCGCCCGTAAGGAATCTCAGGATTAGCGCAATCCCGCTCTCACCCTGAATGGCAATCTGCCGAAAATGCCTCTGGATTCCGCTAGGGCGCCTCTCCCATTCCGTAGAATACAGAGAGATGAACACCACCCCAATCAGGCAGCTATACCCCACAATGACCACTTCCGGTCGCAGATTTCCGGTCAGGATTAGCCATGCCATAGCTCCGTGTAGTATCAACGACAGGGTGGTGAGCAGGTACTTTGCCCCACGTTCCCCCACATACGCGGGGATGGTACGGATCCCGGCGGCGAGATCCCCCTGAAGGTCCTTGATGTCAAAGAGGGTGGAGTTGATGAACAATTTCAAACCGTAGAACAGGAAAATGGGGATGACTACCACCAGGCTGGGGGTCCAGTGGGCGACCACGAGGGCAATCGATCCCCCCCAGGTAAGACCAATCACGGCATTTTTCATACCCGCTCCCCCCTTCAGTTTGATGGAATGGGAACCGATGCAGATTCCCTTGGTGTACAGATACCCAATCACCAGCGGAAGAAGAGGAACCAGAAAGATTCCTTCCCGGAACAACAGGGCGGCACCAAGGAGGTAGGCCAGTATGCACCAGGCCATGCCAACGCGCCGGTTTGCAGAAGCCAGATATCCCTGATTCACCTCGTCCTCAGGGCAGGGGATAGCCCGGTCCAGTGTGTAGGTGGCATAAATGATCAACCCCGAAGCGATGCAGGGAATCAGATAAGGGGAAACTCCCGCCAGTAAAAAGGCGATATAGACACGCAGGGCTCCAGAGAGACCCACCGGTGCAGATGCGGTCATAAGCCGAAAGGTCGGATTCAGTACGGGTAGCATACAAAAAAATTCAACGGTATATGTTTATTACAAACGGGCAATCAGATTTCAATGACGTTAAAATTTTTTCAATGCTGTTGAAATTACGGTGGCCGTTTACAATATATGTACTCCGATGAAATTTTTTAATCAGATAAGCCGACGGCGGCAT
>JBAIXL010000144.1:0-2322 GCA_037916685.1 Methanolinea tarda | reverse complement strand
ATCTCGGGCTGGAGAACAGCGCGGTGGTGATGGCGGTCAGTGGGGCACGCGGTTCCATGCTCAACCTGACCCAGATGGCCGGATGTATCGGACAGCAGTCGGTGCGTGGGGAACGGATCATGCGAGGATATGATGAGCGGACCCTGCCCCACTTCAAACGGCGGGACCGGGGCGCCGAAGCCCATGGCTTCATCAAGAACAGCTACAAGAGCGGACTGTCCCCTACGGAGTTCTTCTTCCACGCTATCGGAGGGAGGGAAGGTTTGGTGGATACGGCGGTGCGGACCTCGCAGAGCGGCTACCTGCAGCGACGGATGATCAATGCGCTCCAGGACCTCAAGGTGGCGTATGACGGTACCGTGCGGACGACCGGCGGACGGATCATACAGTTCCTCTACGGGGAAGATGGTACGGATCCAGCGAAGAGCAGCTACGGGAATCCCGTGGATGTAAAAGGGATCGTGGAGAGCGTGATGAAGGAGGAGAGCTGATATGGACGGCGATATGGAAGAGCAGATCCGGGGTATGCCGGTCCCGGAGAAGACAAAAGAACAGCTTCGGACAAGCATCGAAGGAAAGGAGATCAGCGAGGATCAGTTCAACTGCATCGTGGAGGCGGTCATCGCCGAATATAACCGTACCCGTATTGAGGCCTGCGAAGCGGTGGGTATCGTCGCTGCCCAGTCCATCGGCGAACCCGGCACGCAGATGACCATGCGAACCTTCCACTATGCCGGAGTCGCGGAGATCAACGTCACCCTGGGCCTGCCCCGTCTGATCGAGATCATGGACGCCCGCAAGGAGCCGAGCACCCCCACTATGACCATTTATCTGCGTCCGGAGTACCAGGGAAATCGAGACCGGGCACGGGAAGTGAGCTGGCAGATCGAAGCGGCCCCTCTGCACGAATTCGCCGATATTACCACGGATATGGAGAATATGCAGGTGGTGGTCCAGCTGATCATCGCACAGTGCGAGAAGCGGAAGATCGCCCCTGCTACCATTCTGGAGAGTGCCCCGAAAAAGATACGCGAGCGCCGACATTACCGGGACTTCGACCATGAAGCCGATGAAGAGAATGCCCAGATCCGGTTCTTCCCCAAGGATACCGAGAGCTACCAGAATCTCTTCCAGCTTGCCGATCACGTACGGAATGTAATCGTCCAGGGTATCACCGATATCGTGCGCGTGGTCGTGCGTAAGGAAGGTGAGGAGTACGTGCTCTATACCGAAGGTTCAAACCTGAAAGACGTCTTTGAAGTCGAGGGAGTGGATATCTCCCGCACCCGGTCCAACAACATCAGCGAGACCGCGGACATTCTCGGCATCGAAGCCGCAAGAAACGCCATTATACATGAGGCGCTCAGTACATTGAATGAACAGGGTATCCATGTCGATGTCCGCCACCTCATGCTGGTCGCGGACATGATGTGCATGGATGGCGAGGTCAAGCAGATCGGGCGTCATGGTATCGCCGGTGAGAAAGAGAGTGTTCTTTCCCGGGCTGCGTTCGAGGTGACCGTCAACCATCTGCTGGATGCCGCCATCGCCAATGAAGTGGATGAATTGAACGGAGTAACCGAGAACATTATCGTCGGACAGCCCATTCAGCTGGGTACTGGCGACGTGAAGTTAATTGCAAAACCCCGATTACAGGTGTAAACAATGGATTTTAACGTATCCCTGAGAAAGGCGATAAAGACCGGCGAGGTAATCCTGGGCCGAAATGAAACCGAGAACAGCATACAGCAGGGAAAAGCACGACTGGTGATTGTTGCCAACAACAGTCCGGAATCGTTTAAACAACGCGTCACTCAGAAAGAAGGGCTCGCGGTCCATGTGTTCGAGGGTTCCAGCATGCAGCTGGGCAAGGCCTGCGGAAAACCCTTCCTGGTCAGCGCCCTCGCCGTGATCGACCCCGGCGAATCCGATATCATGTCCCTGAAGGAGAGTTGATATGGGAGAGATCGTCCTGACCGAGGACTGTATGCGCCTCATCTCGCAGTTTGAAACCCTCACCGGGGCCTCCAGCCGAGACTGTGTGATCGACGACCGAAACCAGCGGATCATCTTTGTGGTCAATCCGGGCGAGATGGGCCGGGCGATCGGAAAGAAAGGAGCGAGCATCAAGAACGCCTCCGAAGAGATGGGAAAACGGATTGAAGTGGTGGAATACTCACCGAACCCGGAGCAGTTCCTCCGCAACTGCTTCCTTCCCGCCCAGGTCACCGAAGTCGACATCGCCGAAGAGGAAGGACAGAAGGTAGCCCTCGTGACCGTGCGGGAAGAGGATCGGGGCATCGCCATCGGTAAAGACGGAAA
>JBAIXL010000143.1:0-3745 GCA_037916685.1 Methanolinea tarda | reverse complement strand
GCGGGCGGTCGGACTCAGGGCCGGATCCCCGCTGCGGTGACGACGGGTGTTCCGCACAAACCTTCCGATTCCGGCACCGCACAGGAGGGACATGGCCGTTTGGGGGGATGCCTGTGCCAGGATCTCGACTCCCCCCGTGACGTCGTGTTCATGGTCCCCCGCCATCTTGGCGCAGGACGCGAAACCCGAGTCGGCCGTGACGGGCACCTCCACAACGATACCGCAGGGTAAGGTCAGAGAGACCCTCTGCACCGTGCCACCGAGGGACAGGACCGCCGCTTTGGCCGCGGCGGCGGCGGTGGTCCCGGTCGTGTACCCCCTCCGCAGCACTGTCCCGGACGAGGTGAGCACGGCGAGCCCCCGGCCGACCTCCTCCAGAAGATCCGGAGTGCGACATCGCTCCACCCAGGCCTGTGGGTACTCGAATCCGGTCACCGGGTCAGTGATCATGCACCTCTCCGCAGAATATCTCAATGATCTCATTCATGGCCGCCACGGCCACCGGGGTTCCCCCCCTCGTCCCTTCCGTAGAGATAGAGGGTACAGAGAGCCGGCGCAGGACCTCCTTGGATTCCTTCGCATTGACGAAGCCCACGGGCGTTCCGATGACCAGGGCGGGTCTCAGTCCCTCTTCCACCATCCCGCAGAGGGAGAGGAGGGCGGAGGGGGCATTCCCGATCACCACGATCGCGTCCTGCAGCGAATCACGGAGGGAGAGAAATCCCGCCGAGGTGCGGGTGATGCCTTCCGAAAACGCCCGCTCGGATCCAGAATCCAGGGCACACAGGATCCGGCTGTGATGGCCTTTTTTCTGGATCCCGACCTGAACCATGCGAATATCGGTGATGATCGGGGATCCGCGGTCGAGCGCCCCTATTCCCGCGGGAATGGGATCCTGAATGAAACGCAACAGGCTCGCCATCGAGAAGTCCCCCACGGCGATGGCACATCGCTGGCGGATCCGGTCCTCTGCTCCGGTATTCCCGACCTGGGCCCGGGCAAGCATACGACTGCGCCGGGAGATCTCATAGGCCTCCCGAGTCAGGGCTCCCTGGTCAGTATGAATATTTCCGGTGGTATCCTCGTGGTGTGATGATTCCTTGGACATCCGAACCTTTCCTCCAGAATTTCGTTTCCTTTCCCCCGACAATCACCGTGGAGTGCATATCGACCCGATCCAGGTTCTTCATGAACTCTGATAGGGTGGTCACATGTATGGTTTCTCCCTTCCGATAGGCGTTCTGGACCACCCCTACCGGCACCCCGTCATCCCGATGTCTGCGAGCGATATCCATCGCACGGCCAAGGTTGTCCGGTCTTCCCCGGCTCCGCGGATTGTAGATCGCCACGGGTACTCCCATCGAGAAGGCATGCTCCAGGCGGTTTTCGATCTCCTCCCAGGGAGTGAGCAGGTCCGAGAGGCTGATCACCACAAAATCACCGGAGAGAGGGGATCCCAGTCTCGAAGCGGCCGCCTGTGCGGCGGTGATTCCGGGGATGATCTCCAGAGAGATCTCCGATTCCTGGCTCTCCAGCATCTCGAGCACGATGGAAGCCATACCATAGACCCCGGCGTCGCCTCCAGATACCAGCGCGACCACATGGTCCCCTGCAAGGGAAATGGACTGGCGTGCCCGCTCGATTTCTTTGCCCATAGCGCTGCGTTGTATCCGTTTCCCCGCGATCAGAGGTCCCAGCTGATCCAGATACACCCCGTTTCCGAGGATGTATTCTGCCTCCCCGAGGGCGACTCGTGCCCGTTCGGTCAGCAGGGAGGGATCTCCCGGGCCGGTCCCCACAAGATAGAGCTTTCCCCGTTCAGCGGGCGATGGCAACGGTGACACCCCCATATACCCGCTTGGGCAGTACCAGTTCCCGGTGGCGGGAGAGAGCCAGGGCAGCGGGTTCTGCGACTCCTTTCAATCCGAGGTCTCCTGCGCGGGAAGGAGAGATCACGTCCTGAGCATTGAGGGTCCCATCGTCAAGAAAAACCAGACTTCCGGAGAGCTCCGCGACCGCATCCCGAAGACCCTTCTCTCCTTTCTTCTTCTCGGTGGTGGCATAGGCGAGAATCTCTCCGGGATCGACCCCGGCCTCTGTAAACGCAGACTGAAGCGCTCCGGTCACCTCATTTCGTGGGATACCCTTGCGGCATCCGATGCCCACCACGTACTCCCCTCTTCGCAGCAGGATGGAGACACCCGGGCCCGCGATCACCACGCCGGGGCCGGGCACATTGTACACCGGCACATCGCCCTCCAGGATCGCCGCATTCACCGTACGGGTCGAATCGCGGTTCAGGATCTCCTTCTCCATCCTCTCCGCGATTCGCTCTACCCCCTCTTTACCGACCGCGTCGGTGGCGGTGGTGATGATCGGGATGATCCCGGCCGGCCTCAGCTCCTCTGCCAGTGCATTCGCCCCGTGGTGGCCTCCCAGAAGGGGAATCGCGTAGCATAGATCCGGGCTTATCACCACCACCGCCGGATCTTCCCACTTGTTCCGAATCAGGGGGGAGATCGCCCGAACCATGATACCTGCGGACATGACCGCGACAATTCTGCGGCAGGTTCGAAAGGCATCCCGGACTCCCTCACGGGAATATTCACGAAGCTCCGCCTTGAGAAACCGGGCGATCCGTTCGGCAGGCCCGGCCGAGTGCGGCAGGAAAAAAACGATGGTGTCGGTCATGAGTAGAGCACCGAACGCTGGAAGGATGCCGGGGGATCCAGTACCCATCCGATGATGATGAGCGCCGATTTCTCGATCCCTGCCTTTTTTACCTTCTCCACGATGTCCGAAACCGTTCCGCGGATGATCTCCTCATCCTTCCAGGAGGCATGATAGACTACCGCGGCCGGGGTGTCCGGGGGATAGGTGGTCCGGCCGATGACCTCCTCTATCCGGTCCGTACCGAGAAAGATCACCAGGGTTGCGGGGAGGCGTGAGAGCTCCTGCAGGTGATCCCGCTCCAGGGTCTTTCCCGCGGGCCGGGTGATGATCAGGGTATCCGCGACTCCTTTCAGGGTCAGCTGGGTCTGCAGGGCTGCAGATGCTCCAAAAAGAGAGGAGACTCCCGGCACGATCTCCACCGGGATACCCCGCTTGGTGAGTCCAGCCATCTGCTCCACAATCGCCCCATACAGGGAAGGATCGCCTGAATGGAGCCGGACCACCCGTCTGCCCGACCGCACCCCGTCTTCCATGGCCCGCAGGAGGTCCTCCAGAGTCATCCCCCAGCTGTTGATCTTTTCCGACGCCGGTGATCGGGCCACCAGTTCGGGATTGACCAGCGATCCCGCATAGATGAGGATTTCCGCCTTCTCCAACAACCCCATTCCCTTGACCGTGATCAGGTCGGGATCCCCGGGCCCGGCTCCTACAAAATACACGCGATTCATCGCCACGCCACCAGGATGCTCAGATAGTCGCTGGTTTCCGGGAAATCTTCTTCCCGGTAGACCTTCTCATTCTCCATGAACATCCGTTCCATCAGAACAAACCGCCGGTATCCTTCACCGCGAAGCATCTCCCGCATCTGACGGGGTTTCCGGACCTTCAGCAGGATCTTACTGGACGGTTCAGAGCCATCCGATACGGTGAAGCTGTTGGACAGGGCGATTCCCGCCCGGGCCGCACAGGCGGTGATGGCACTGATTCCCGGCTCTGCCCGGCAGGAAATGTCCGGATACCGGTTGGCCATCACGATGCAGAGACGGGAGAAGGTGGAGAAGAAGCTCGGATC
>JBAIXL010000142.1:0-2155 GCA_037916685.1 Methanolinea tarda | reverse complement strand
CGATTCCCGCCCGGGCCGCACAGGCGGTGATGGCACTGATTCCCGGCTCTGCCCGGCAGGAAATGTCCGGATACCGGTTGGCCATCACGATGCAGAGACGGGAGAAGGTGGAGAAGAAGCTCGGATCTCCCAGGAGGGCAAATACGGCCAGCCGGTCACGGGCCGCGGCCGCGATCTCATCCGCGTTGGAAGACAGACATCGTTCGACCGCATTCCCGTCGTCGGTCATGGGAAAAGATAGAACGGTGGCCTTCCGGTAGGGGGCCACCAGCTGCTCCGCGATCTTTCCCGGCACAAATACCTGGTCCGCCTCTTTGAGCAGACGTACGGCCCGGAGAGTGAGCAGTTCCGGATCGCCCGGACCCAGGCCCAGGCCAATCAGCATGGACTCCTCTCTCCTACCACAATATACACCGGATCGATCGGACGGAACATGCTTCTTCCTTCCAGCTCATGAGAACGGGAGACCTGCACGTGGATCGCCTCACGAAAGATGCCGTTCTTTTTCATTTGTTCCATCGCAATGGAGAGCGTCTCAATCAACACCGCATTCACTACAATGGTACGATCCACTTTTTGGGCAAGCAGATCCAGTACATCGGCCAGCTGACCCGAGCCACCCACGAAGGCACAGTCCAGCCGTTCGATGCCCGATAGGAAATCTATCGCCTCCCCTTCAAAAAACGTGATATTAGAATTTCCTGAACGTTTCGCAGCCGATCGAGCGAATGCAATCGCTTGCGGCCTTCGATCGACCGCAAAGACCCGTTGTGCTCTTTCCGCAGCCGCGAGGGAGACCTTGCCGGAACCACATCCGATATCGGCAACCACATCGGTCTGTCGCAGCTGGAGCTTCGCCAGATCGATAGCCAGAATCTCATCCTGCGTGGACCCGCCTTTCAGTCCGCTGGTGGCCATTCTCCCTCTTAGGTGTGTTATCATGTCTTAAAAAGTGGAGGCCAATCGGCCGCGAACAGCATTCTTTGCCGGACCTGTGCTACTGAAACCGGGAAATAGCACAGATTTTTCTGGCCGGACGTGCTGTATAGGTCCATCCAGATACGGCCAGAATGTTCATGAATTCATGGTGGGGATCCCTGAGATCGAGGCTGCATACTCGCGCGTTCCTTCGCTTTTTCGGACCGGCCATGATCGTCAGTGTGGCGTACGTGGATCCGGGTAATTTCGGAACAGATATCGTGGCCGGTTCTGCCCACGGATATGATCTGCTCTGGGTGGTCTGGCTCGCCAGCGGGATGGCGATGCTGCTCCAGTATCTGTCCGGAAAGATCGGCATCGCGACCGGGCAGAGCATGCCCGAACTGGTCCGGGTTCTCCTCAAGACACGGAAAAGGTCTGTTATCTACTGGCTGGGATCCGAAACCTTTGCCATCGCGACCGATCTGGCGGAATTCCTCGGGGTGGCACTCGCCCTGAACCTTCTGTTCGCCATTCCCCTTTTATGGGCCGCGGTCATCGCCTCGTGCGATGTGGTGGTCATTTTTCTGCTAGCCGGCAACCGCTTCCGTCACCTCGAGATCGCCATCGCGGGACTCATCAGCATCATCGGATTCGGATACATCTACGAGATCTTCATCACCCGGCCCGATACCGGGTCGATCGTATACCACAGTGTCGTACCAACCCTTTCCGCCTCCACAGTGCTGGTCGCGGTAGGTATCGTAGGCGCGACCGTGATGCCTCACGCTCTCGCCGTTCACTCCTGGCTCACCCGGAACAAACTGGAACAGGGAGACTTGCCGGAAAAACGAAGGCTGCTCCGCTTTCACATGATCGACAACCTGATCAGCCTGACCGCTGCGGGCATGGTAAACGCGGCCATTCTGATCATGGCCGCGGCCGTATTCAGCCAGAGCGGAAGCAGTGGTGCGACCATTCAGGATACCTATCGCACCCTGACACCCCTGTTCGGTATTGCCGCAGGAGTGGTATTTGCGTTGACCCTGCTCGCCTCTGGTATCTCCTCCTCCATGACGGGGGTCATGGCGGGCCAGGCACTGATGGACGGTCTGCTCGGAAAAGGGGTCAATCCCTGGCTGCGGCGGATTGTGGTGCGGGGTATCAACGTCGTCCCCACCCTGGCGGCGATATCCCTGGGTTTTAATCCGCTCGATCTGCTGGTCTACAGTCAGGT
>JBAIXL010000141.1:0-4118 GCA_037916685.1 Methanolinea tarda | reverse complement strand
GGCCGCTCAGCCTGAACCTCCCGGATACGAGACACCAGCTGTGCAGCCTGTTCGGGAAGTCCCCCGGGATCGATGAGCACGAGAATATCCGGTGTCTGGATGAGGTAGGAATTGGACGATTCGGTATCCACCTTGCGAATATAGGGATAAATCCGGGTATCCGGCACTCCGGGCAGTGGTTGCCACTGCTGAGGGGTTAATGGCTCACTGCCACCCGGCAAGCGCCTCTCCCTCAGAGGTGAATATGGAGAAGATCGACGTGAAGCCCGCCAGTCGGATCACCTTGTGTACCTCTGCCGAGAGGCAGCAGAGTCCATAGCGGTCGCCGGGATCCCTCAACTTCTTTGCCGTAGCCAGAAGGACTCGCAGTCCCCCGCTGCTGATGTACGAGACCGCCGAGAAATCGAGCAAAATCTTTCTTTTTCCATCTTCGATCATGCGATGGAGGGCCTGTTCAAGCTCTGGTGCGGAAAGGGTGTCGACCCTTCCGGAGACGGACACGACCGTGATAGCTTCCCGGGTGGCGGTTGTGATCTCCACACGTATTCCTTTGATTCATTCTATTTTTCCTGATTAATACAGTTGTTCTTATGTCCAATTCCCCGCAGGGTGTTCCTGGAAATCCCTCCCCACAGAATCCCCTGTACCAAAGAAGGGGAAACGAATCACACTACGATATAAAGGTATTCGGTGCAACAATTTCTTACAGGAACATCCATGGCCGCCACGATCCTCTCCTCGCTGGTCCTCCTTCTTCAGCTGGCGAGCGTGATCATCGTGGTGGCGTACCTGCTGACCCGCAGCCGCTATTTTTCTGAGGTATTCCAGGGGCATATCTCCACCCGTACCCAGATCATTCTGATCGGGGTCTTCGGTGCCCTTTCGATCTATGGTACGGTGGGAGGTTTTGAGATCCTGGGAGCGATCATCAATGTCCGCGACCTCGGTCCCATGGTGGCCGGCCTGGTCGGCGGCCCGGTGGCCGGAATCGGAGCCGGGATGATCGGGGCCCTGTACCGGTACAACCTGGGGGGCTTTACGGTGGTGCCCTGCACCCTGGCGACCATCCTGGCCGGCCTGTTCGGCGGATTGATCTGGCTCGCCAGCGGACGCCGCTTTCCCGCGATGTGGGTCGCCGTCTCCTTTGCGGTTCTGATGGAAGGGTTGCATATGCTGCTGACCCTCGCCCTCTGCACTCCCTTTGAGCGGGCGTTGACGGTGGTGAGTTCGGTCGCCCTGCCCATGATCCTCGCCAATGCCGCCGGGATGTTCATCTTCGCGTTCATGATCGGCAATCTGGAGCAGGAGCGGAAGATGCAGTCCGAACGGGACCAGCTGCTGCGGGAGATGGAACGGAAGAACACGGAACTGGCCATCGCCGCCGAGATCCAGAGGAGTTTCCTGCCGGACTCGATCCCGCAGATCGAACATTTCGAGATCGCGGCGAAGAGCATCATGGCCAAGGAGGTGGGGGGAGATTTCTTCGATGTCATCCCCTTTGAGGTGGTGCACCTGGGGAAAGATCGGATGGGGATCTTCATCGCAGACGTTTCGGGAAAGGGGATCCCAGCCGCCCTCTTCATGGCACTCTCCCGGATCGTGGTCCGGGTGAACGCGATCTGGCACCAGAAGGCCCCGGCGGACGCGATCCGGGACGCCAACGCGATTATCGCGGCAGACTCCCGGACCGGCATGTTCGTCACGCTCTTTTACGGTATACTGGATGCGAAGGAACGCTCCCTGGTCTATGTGAATGCCGGCCATAATCCTCCGCTGGTATACCGGGGTTCTGACGGGACCGTCTCGGAACTGTCGGCGACGGGCATCGCGATCGGGGCCCTCGCGGATGCCCGGTATACCTCGGCCACGGCCCGGCTGGAGCCGGACGATGTGCTGGTACTGTACACCGATGGGGTCACCGAAGCAGAAAACATACGGCAGGAGATGTTTGGAGAAGAACGGCTGCGCCAGACCATCGCAGAGGTGCGGACACGGCCCGCTCCGGAGATCCTCAACGCCATTCTGGAAGCGGTGCATTCCTTCACCGGCAACACCCCCCAGTCGGACGACATCACACTGATGGTGATTCGGAATGTCTGAGCGGAGGCGCACCGCCACGCTGGTGATCCGGGCCGATCTGAAAGAAGTTCACCGGGTCTCCGAGGCTATCGAGAACGCGATGCAGAGTGGTGGATTCCCGGAAGAGGCGATCCTCGATCTTCAGCTCGCCGCGGAGGAATCGGTGGTCAATACCATCGTTCACGGGTATAGGGGAACGGAAGGGGAGGTGTCGGTCCATATCGAGGTGAATTCGCAGTCCATCCGGGTGCGGATCGAAGACCATGCTCCCCGGTTCGACCCACTCTCGCTTCCCGTGCCGGACATGGAAACGGATCTCGCGGAACGGCCGGTAGGAGGGCTGGGCATCTTCCTGATGCGGCAGATGGTCGATGAGGCGCACTATCAGTATCTCGATGGAAAAAACATCCTGACCCTGATCAAGGTCCGACCGGCGTGACCTTCTGCCGCGTATCTCTGCCGGCCGGGGGAAGGGATCCTTTTATCATCTAAGGAGGGAATGGAGGCTCCTCAAGGGTAACGAAATGACAGCAGAGATCGTGATCATGAACCGGGAGTCCGTGGCCATCGCCGCGGACAGTGCGGTCAGCCTGATGGGAGGGCAGACGGAACGACCCCAGAAGATCTTTACCTCCGCGACCAAGATCTTCGAACTCTCTCCGGGACACTCCGTCTGTTTTATGATCTTCAATTACGCGAGTTTCATGGGCATGCCCTGGGAAATCGTCTTCACCCATTACCGGAGAACGCTTCGCACCTCGGTGTTTTCCACCCTTGAGGACTACGCGAAGGACTTTATTCATTTTCTTGCCACCGATACGGATCTGGTCCCCCAGGAAGGAGAGGAGAACTATTTCCTGACCAATACCTATCGTTATTTCCTCTCCATCAAGCAGACATTCATGCAGAGCGCCAATGACCTGGTAAAGACGACCGGGAACATCACGGAGGAACAGGTAATGAATGTCCCGGCCACCACCATCAAGGGTATTTACGACGCCCTCCTGGCCGCCCCCTTCGCCGCGTCCATGACGGAAGAGGACACCGCTCGGCTGCTGAGCCAGTACGACAAACAGCTGGACAAGGCGTTCTCCGATGTCTTTGAAACCCTCCCGCTAAGTGACGTCTCCAAAACCCAGCTGAAATCGATCGCGGCCCTCTTTTTTACCAAGTCGGGCGGAAACCTGGATCCGCTCTCCATGGACTTTTCCGGGGTGGTGATTGCCGGTTTCGGGCAGAAAGACATCTTTCCCTCCCTCGTATCCTACTGGATCGAGGGCAGGCTGATGGACAAACTCAAGTACACCGAGAAGAAGAAGGTCGGCATCACCTTCAAAAACGGTGCGGAGATCGTTCCCTTCGCCCAGCATGAGATGGTGGACATCTTCCTTTCGGGTATGGAAACCGGCCTGGAGGAAGCACTCCTGCATAGTATTGCCCAGACCCTGTACACCTATCCGGAAGCACTGGTGAACAGCATCGAAGAGCTACCCGAAGAGAGCAAGGCCAAATACAAAGACACCTTCAAGGTGAACACCGACGAGGTCATGAAGAACCTCACCGAGGCCCTCAACAACTACCGTTTATCGAACTTTATCCCCATCCTGAACGTGGTGGTCTCACTTCCCAAGAGTGAACTGGCGGCCATGGCGGAATCCCTGGTC
Organism: Methanolinea tarda; assembly: GCA_037916685.1. Classification (GTDB taxonomy): domain Archaea; phylum Halobacteriota; class Methanomicrobia; order Methanomicrobiales; family JACTUA01; genus JAJRCM01. The sequence goes on along the minus strand of JBAIXL010000141.1, from coordinate 375 downwards.
AATATCACCTCCCTGAAGCGCCGGGTGTCGATGGAGGCGGAGACGGTGGGGGGACCGGTGGATGTGGCGGTGATCTCCAAACAGGACGGGTTGGTCTGGATCAAGAAGAAGCAGTACTACTCGTCCGATCTCAACCCCCGGTATCCGCTCCCTCCCGTGCTGGAACCACCCCACGGAGAGTAAACGGGCGTTCGGCCGGGTTCATTCAGACCCACGCACTTTTTCTGATCATTTTTCCTGATCCTATCTATGAACTCCCGCACTATCGCTCTCGTCTGTATCCTGGTTCTGGCAGTGGCGCTTACCGCCGGGTGCTCCGGCCCGGGCACCCCATCCCCGAATCAGTCCGGAGTCACCCCCACTCCCACCCCGCCG
>JBAIXL010000140.1:0-6179 GCA_037916685.1 Methanolinea tarda | reverse complement strand
CTCTGGTGGGAGGAGGATCACCTGTTCCTCATCGACCAGACCCAGCTGCCTTCCCGCTATGAAGAAGTGGAATGCACGACCGTGGAGAGGCTCGTGCAGGCCATCCGCCGCCTGGAGGTCCGCGGCGCCCCGGCGCTGGGAGTGGCCGGAGCCTACGGCGTTGCCCTCGCGGCCCGCGGCTGCCGGGAGAATTCATTTCCGGCCTTTCTGCAGGCAGTAACGGTCCAGGCCGTACGGTTGAAGGGAACCCGTCCCACCGCGGTGAACCTCTCCTGGGGAATCGACCGGGTGATGAAACGTGTCGCTCAATCGGAAAACCGGGAGGAGGCAGAGAGGGTCGCTCTCGCAGAGGCAGACCGCATCGCCCGGGAAGACGAGGAGACCTGCCTGGCCCTGGGGGCGGTCGGTTCCGCCCTGCTCCCCGACCCGTGTACCGTGCTGACTCATTGCAATGCCGGTGCCCTGGCCTGTACCCGCTGGGGCACGGCGCTGGGCGTGGTTCGCTCTGCGGTGGCCGAGGGAAAGGAGGTGCGGGTGATCGCCTGCGAGACCCGGCCGCTTCTGCAGGGAGCCCGTCTCACGGCCTGGGAGCTGATTCGGGACGGGATACCGGTCACGGTCATTCCCGACAGCGCCGCCGCATCCCTGATGCGGACGCACGAGGTCGATGTGGTGCTGGTGGGTGCCGATCGCATCACGGAAGACGCCCTGTTCAACAAGATCGGGACCTACATGCATGCCGTGAACGCCTCCCACCATGACATCCCCTTTTATTCGGCCGCCCCGCTCTCCACCTTCGATCCCTACCGGAAAGAGCGGGAAGTGGCCATCGAGCAACGGGGGGAGGAGGAGCTGCGACGCTGCGGGGACTGGTCGCTTGTCCCCGAGGGGGCTTCGGTGTACAATCCGGCGTTTGATGCGACACCCCTCTCCCTCGTTACCGGGATCATCACGGAGCGAGGGATGTTCTTCCCCCCGCTGGATATGAAGCGCATCCTGTCAGCACAACCATCCTTATAACGGTGCCCACCTAAATCTCATCCAATGCTGTTCGCCTCACCCCCCTGGGACCAGTTTGTGGTGCTCATCGGAGAGCTCACCCTCCTGGCCGTATTCGGGGTGATCGCATTCGGGATCTTTGTCATCGGTATCACGCTCCTGTCCATCAAACGGGGAAAGTTCTACTTCCCCCGGCTCCTCTCCTCCGGTTTTATCATGCTGGAAGGGGTGCTGAAGGGGGCGATCGGTTTCTTCGGCCTGGAAGACCGGGAACTGGTGAGTTTCTTCATACGGGTGCACAACTCCATGAACGCCCGAGTGTTCGAGGACATTCCCGTAAGCCGCAGGGCGATCTTCTTTCCCCAGTGCCTGCGGTCTTCCCGCTGCCCTGCGCACCTGACCCCGGAAGGGCTCTCCTGCCAGGGGTGCGGGGCCTGTGAGATGGGCAGAAAGCTCCCGCTCATACGCGACCTCGGTTACCGGACCTTTATCGTGCCCGGATCGAGTTTCATCCAGAGGATGGTGAAAAAGTACCGCCCCTCCGGTATCATCGGAGTGGGATGTATTGTGGAGGTGCGGGACGGACTGGAGATGTGCGACCGCTTGGGTCTGTGCGGTATGGGCGTGGTCACCCTGCGGGAAGGGTGTGTGGAGACCCTGGTCAGCTGGCAGGAGGTGTTCGATATGGTTACGATGGGAATGGATCCTTCGTTACTTTCCGAACACTTTGACGTTTCTTCCCACTAGTTTTCCGCTCTGGACCTTTCCCACCACCACGATGGTCTCATCGCTTTTCACGTCTCCGACCGTCACCCCGGGCCGAAGCAGGACATGACCTCCCGCCTGGATGGACTGGATACAGGCATGGTCGCAGACCGTGACCCCCTCGAGCGTGATCAGCGCCCCCTTCACCTTCGCCCACGGCCCGATGACGGCACTCTGGGCGATCACCTGTCCTCCCACGCTGGATTTCGGACCCAGCTCCAGCCGTCCCGCCACCACGAGCCGGCCCCAGAAGTGGGTATCGGCCGGTGTGATCAGACTTCCGTCGATCCGGACATGGCCATCAAAAAAGGAACCCCGTGGTGCGATGTAGGTGTCTCCCCACTGGAATATCTTCATCTGCGTCAAACCTTGGACGCCGTATCATATCAGTCCTTCTTTCTGTTCTGAAACGAGGGAACGGACCCGGCAGGATGTGGGGTGTGCAGGCGGGGGAATTTGATCCCAGTCCGTTCAGAAGATTGCCGCGACTGTAAACACTCCCAGCGCCGCGAACATGGCCAGTTTCAGAAACCAGGTGGTCCTCATCCGTCGGACACACAACCCGGAATCGCAGTGAAGGGATATAAAAGAGGAAAAGAGGATCGCACCGTCCACGGGAAGAATGCCGGTCAGGTATACGGGCCCGGTCCAGTGCCCGACGGGCAGCAGGCTCACCGCCACTGCCGCCACGGAAAATCCAAAGGCAAGCCGGCCGGTTACCTTTATCCCCAGCTGCACCGGGATGGTCAGCGCCCCCCCTAACAGATCTCCTTCCACATCCTCCGCGGCCTTCCAGAGTTCCCGGGACAGGGTAGCGAGCAGGGTGATGGCGAATACGAGAAAATTCCGCACCAGCCCATCCAGCCCCACGAACGCTCCTCCGAAGAGGAAAATGCTCCCGGTGAGATACGCGACCGCGAGATTTCCGGTTCCGGGAAACTTCTTCAGGTGCCAGGCGTACCAGACCAGGATCGCCGAATTTATTACCGCGATGGTCAGGCAGTAGAGATTGGTAAAGATACAGATGGCATTGCCCAGGATGAACAGCGCCACCGCGAACTTCCAGGCCTGCTCCCGGGTCATCTGTCCGGAGGGTATGGGCCGGTCCGGCCGGTTCACCGCATCGATGTCCGCATCGAAGAAGTCGTTGATCACGTTCCCGGCCCCGGTAATGAAGGCCACGACGGGAAGAAGGAGAAGCGAACGTTCGGTGACGGTCCCGGTGGCAATAAGATACCCAAGCACCGCGGCGAGCCCCGCGACGACGGAATTAACCGGGCGGGTGATGTTCACGAAAGGAGCGATCGCCATGACCGGTTGATGATCTGCCGCCCATCTATTTAGAGTATCGCGGTATCGCTACGGGCCTGGGGGGATTTGAACCCCCGATATTTGGCTTAGGACGCCAACGCCCTGTCCTGGCTAGGCCACAGGCCCCATCGGAATCAACAGGGCAGGATCGAACCCTGCCGGAATTACCGACCTCTCAGTGGTGCGTGAGGCTATATCAACCTCTTGTTATCCCAGCACGTTCTGCCGGGCTTCCTCGGTGACCTCCACCATCTCCGGCGCCGGGTAGGTGATTCTTTTTCCGTCCACCCGGGCAAACGAGGTGAGCGTGTGGGGCGATGCGGAATTCCGGGTGGCGATATGCAGGACCCGGATCCCCCGTACAACCAGGGCGTCCGCGATCAGGCGGCGGTGACAGCGATACGGATTACCCTCGGCACACATCAGCGCCAGGGTCTCGTTCTCGGCATGCCCGGTCAGCCAGCCCACCGCTTCGGCGAATTCGGTGGTCTGCATGTGATCGGCAAACCCCCGGAAAGCGCGGCTGGTCCAGGCGGTATTGGGCGAATCCTTCTCCGGCTTGCGGAATCCCCCCAGAGCGGAGCAGTGGAGATAACGTATCCCCGCGTCCTGCAATGCGACGTTCAGGGTATCCCGGTCAAAACGGGGATTGTGGCGGGAGCGGGGAATGGAACGGATGTCGATCAACACCGTCACCCGGTACGCCTTCAGCAGGCCGATGAACTCCGGCAGAGACCGGGTGGAATGGCCCAGAGTGAAAATGGTTTTAACCATGATCCGCACGCTCTGTTCTTTCCTGTACCGTGATAAGGGCATCGGCCTCCCGGAAGGTATATCGGGGGCCAAAAACCAGATTCTTGAGCCATGGGAGAATATGTTCTGGTCCGGGAAGGCACCACATCGTTCTTCGTTCCGGCCACGGATCCGGATCATCCCTTTCCTCCCGCCAGCGCAGAGGTCTTCTATAATCCCCGCATGGAGCTCAACCGCGACGCGACGCTGCTGCTCATTTCCCTGCTGCGTCCCGAGACCTACCTGGACGCGATGGGGGGTACCGGGGTGCGGGGACTGCGGGCGGGCCATGAATGCGGGATCCCGGTGACCATAAACGATCACCATCCCTTTGCGGTCGAGCTGATCCGGCGCAATGCGGTGTATCTGGGGATCCCGGCCGAGATCACTTGTCAGAATGTGAACGTGCTGGGGAGCGGGCGCCATTTTGACGCCGTCGACCTGGATCCGTTCGGGTCACCGGCTCCCTTCACCGACAGTCTGGTTCGTTCGGCACAACGGTACCTCTTCGTCACCGCTACCGACACCGCCCCCCTCTGCGGGGCGCACCTGAAGGCGGGTATGCGGCGGTACTTCTCCCGGCCGTATAACACCGAGTACCATGCCGAGGTCGGACTCCGAACCCTTCTGGGATTTCTCTGCCGGGAGACGGTGAAGTACGACCGGGGTCTCACACCCCTCTTCTGCTTTGCCCGCAGTCATTACGTGCGGCTACACCTGGCCCTCCGCCCCGGGACAACGGAGGCGGACCGCTCCCTGGCTCAGATGGGATACATCCACCAGTGCCTGCGTTGCCCCGATCGGAGCGAACAGCACGGGCTGATCGCGGAAACCACCTCCTGCCCTTCGTGCGGGGGGACGATGCGGCCTATCGGGCCCCTCTGGCTCGGGCCAGTCGCCGACAAACCCCTGCTGGCCCGCATGCAGGAGGCGCTGCCCACCCGTTCCCTGCGTACCCGCCCGGAGCTGCACACCCTCCTGGAACGATGCCGGGAGGAACTCGATGTCTCCTTCCACTATAACTATCACACACTGGCCAAATCCCTGGGTCGTTCTCCGCCGGCCCTGGAATTGGTTCTGGCGATCCTTAACCGTGAGGGGTACCAGGCCAGCCGCTCGCACTATTCCGGCACCGCGTTAAAGACGGATGCACCGCTGGCGGTGCTCTTACGTGCGGTCCGTCAGGCATAGCCACGGGACTGATCGTTTCAGGGAGCGGCGGGTGGCGTCTCTTGGGATTCTTTGGTCTCCATGGCCACTTTATACACCTGTTCCGGGAGAAGGGCAGTCATGGTCTCCGTGGTAATCGTCCCCCATCTGCTGATCTCGATATACACTCTGGCCAGCGCTTCCGGGGAGGGCAGTTCGACCACCACGATACAATCGTACCGCCCGAAGGTGTAGTAATGGGCGAGGAGTCGTCCCCCGGCCTCCTTTATGATCTGCCCGGCCGCGGCGTCGCGTTCCGCGGCACTCTTGATTCCCTCGAGAGCCGTATGGGTCAACTTCCCCAGTATAATATAGAGTGGCATGGGGGAGGAAATGCCGGGAATTCATATAAACGCAACGATCCCCTTCCTGAACATGTCATCGTCCTCCTCCCGCAAGACAGAAGGGTTTCCCCTGTCCAGAACCTGCCGGTTCAGGGCTCTAACCCGTCCCATCGCACCAATATATATCCGCCGTGGAAGATGCTTTTCTGGCAGGGGTGAATCATCATATGAAACGCTCTCACTTGGCACTTTTCCTGATCATTCTCCTCTCTGCCACCATCGCAGGATATCTTTCCGCTCCCGCCGGACAAGCCACCCTGGTCATCGCGGTGAAGGATGCACCAAAGCATACAGAAGCCGGAGTGGTTTCTTCGCTTAACCTGACCCTCAGTGAGGTGAGCGTCCACCGCGCCGCATCTAACCAGACCGTGGATGATTCGGAGGAGGAGAGAACCGCGACCGCATCGACGGATTCCAGTACCACCGGCTGGACGGTAGTGGTCAACGAAATCCGCACCGTTGACCTGATTCAGCTCCAGAACGTCAGCCAGGTGCTGGGCCAGCAGACCCTCGATGCCGGAAACTATACCCAGATACGTCTCAAGATCGACTCCGGAACCGTCACCGTGGATGGCACCGTGCAGGATCTCACCGTCCCCAGCGGCGTGATAAAATTAAACCGGGGCTTTACCCTCTCGCCCGGCATGACACTTCAGCTCACCTTGGATTTCGACGTGGAAAAATCCCTTATCCGGACCGGCTCCGGCCAGTACCAGCTCGAGCCGGTCATTGCGGTGCTGTCTTCATAACCTCAAAGAT
>JBAIXL010000139.1:0-2003 GCA_037916685.1 Methanolinea tarda | reverse complement strand
TGGCGACCGTACACCCGTGACCACCAGCAGTGTCCGCATCTTGTTCTGCATTGCCGGGTCGATCTGGGCACCCCAGATGATCCGCGCATTCGGGTCGACACGGTTGTATACTTCCTGGACAACCCCTTCAGCTTCCTCCATGGTCATATCCGGCCCGCCGACCACATTGACCAGTGCAGCAGTCGCCCCGCTGATATCTACATCGAGAAGCGGGGAACGGATCGCCTTCTTCACCGAATCGGCTGCCTTGTCCTCGCTGTCACTCTCCCCCATCCCGATCATGGCAACGCCGCCCCGCTCCATGACGGTGCGAACATCCGCAAAATCCAGGTTGACCAGCCCGGGCATCGTGATCAATTCGGTGATACCTTTGACCGCCCGCATGAGGACCTCATCTGCCACCTTGAAGGCTGCATACAGGGGGAGTTTGGGTACGACCTCAAGGAGACGGTCGTTGGGCACAACGATTACGGTATCAGCCACATCCCGGAGGCGTTCGAGACCGGCCGTCGCATTCTCGAGGCGGATGGCACCTTCCGCAGCGAATGGCAGCGTGACGATTGCAATGGTAAGCGCCCCTTCCTCACGGGCGGCTTTGGCAACGACGGGGGCGACGCCTGTTCCGGTACCGCCACCGAGACCGACAGTAATAAAGACCATATCCGACCCGGAAACGACAGCCCGGATCTCCTGCTCGTTTTCGAGAGCAGCCTCTTCCCCTATCTGGGGAATGGAGCCCGCACCAAGACCACGGGTCCGCTGCCGGCCGACGAGGATCCGCTGGTCCGCCTGGGTCCGGATAAGATGCTGGGCATCCGTATTGATGGCGATAAGCTTTGCCCCATGGATACCCTCCTCCATCATGCGGGAAATCGTGTTCGATCCCCCGCCGCCACAACCGATCACGGTGATCTCGGTTTTGAGCTCGGCCAGGATCTGGTCAAGGTCCTCATTATTCTGCGAGGGCAGGACAGTCTCGTCCCTCGCCTTGGTAAGTGCCTCTTCAACAATTGACCTCATGTAAACTTCTCCAACCCCGGGATGTGGATCCTGATCTCACTGCAGGAAGAAACCATGGCTGGTGTAATGACCCCGCCATTGATCACGACCTCCTGGCCCTCGGCCAGGTGCTTGTAGGAAGGTCCGGGCGGTACCCCGAATTCGCGCGCTTTGCGGGGATCAAACCTTACCTTACGTATAATCAGGGTATCTTTCTCCGTAACAGTGATCTCGTTACTACGTATGATTTTTACGCACAATGTATTTAAATCATTTATTATTTGTGATAAATCGCCTTCATACCCGATAAAAACGGGAAGAAGGCGGTTATCCTGCGTGGACAGGTGCACGACAGGAAGGTTTCCGAGGCCGTGAATCAGCTCCCTCTCCCCGGATTTTACCGTTTCCCCCAGGAGCACCGGATCGATGCCGGCCGTGCAGAGGTTTCCCTCTCCCTTCAGTTCATGGATGTAACACCTGGCCTCAGGTGAAACCTGTTCTGCAAGATTCCTGACTTCCCGGTACGTATCCCACGGGAGATGTCCCAGTGCCATGATCTCACTTTCCGACAGACGCAGGATCGAAAGCCGTTTCAGCAGCGTGGAAAGATTGTTGAGATCTTCGCGATCCAGGGCTTTCCGATCGATATACGCAGCAACAGCCCCGCTTTTTTCCATCATTGCCCTGACCAGCTCCCCGTCAAGAGTGGCGATTTCCCTGGTATGGGCGATATGACCAAATGCTCCCCGGGAGGTGAGTGCAATCTCCGTCTGCCGGGCAGCATAATGATTACCCCCAAAACCGATGAGCGGGACGGGGTTTGCCATGGAGGCTGAGAGGACACTTTCGGCCACGGCCTTTCCGGCAGCAGGATCGGTCCACTCCTTCTCGGTACTGCCTATCTCCACAAAGAAGGAGGGAAGGGTAAGCCCGGTTGGCCCGTGGTGGGTGACCTCGTACGAGACACGGTAGCCCTCCGGACAGTGCCGTGAGAGCATGCGGAG
>JBAIXL010000138.1:0-1565 GCA_037916685.1 Methanolinea tarda | reverse complement strand
TCTTCCTGGTATAGGCCCGAGCGAATCGGAGGGCGTAAAAGGTCGCTTCGGTGCCTGAAGCGGCAAACCGAATCTTCTGTGCGCACGGAATGGCTTGGGTGAGTTCCCAGGCCAGCTCGAGGGCGACGTCGTTTACATAGGCAAAACTCGATCCTCTCCCGATCTGTTTCCGAACCGCCCGGGTGATGGCCGGATGGGCATGGCCAAGGATGGCAGACCCCCACGAGAGTGAGCAATCGATGAATTCTCTCCCGGACAGATCGTACACCCGCGCTCCCTTGCCATGGGAAAGGACCGTCGATAGCTCCCGAGGGAGATTGAATTCCCCAAAAGAACCGCCGGGGAAAAACTGAAACGAGAGGTCGACCGGAGTCAAGGCGTCCCCGGAAGGAAAGGCAAGGGTCTTGATCTTCCGGAAACGAGGGGGCTTGGGGATCATATCGTCCACGTTTCTGCTTGGAAGGCGGATGACAGCGTGGAGTGTGTGGTCGGGGAAACACGCTGGAATGCGCATCTCCCCGACGACCTAACCACTATTTCTTTGAAATGGCCTGATCCACGATGGTGACGGCTTTGTCGATGACCCTGAGACCTTCCATCAGTTGCTCTTCGGTGATGCACAGAGGAGGCGCGATAAAGATCACGTTCCACCGTGAATAGCCGATCACGCCTTCAGCCTTCATCTGGTTCAACACGCTGCTGATCGTCGGGTCTTTCTTCTCATAATTTTCCACGGTCCAGCGGATGAGGGGCTCGCGAGTCTTTCGATCTTTTACGAACTCGATGGCTGCAAAAAGGCCGAGGCCTCGCACCTCTCCGATGCTCGGGTGCTTCTGCTTCATCTTCTCCAGTTCCGCCAACAGCTTCTGCCCGAGAACCCTGGAGTTCTCGATGAGCCCCTCCTCTTTGTAAACCTGGATGGCTGCGATCGCCGCCGCACACGAAGCCGGATTTCCAAACTGCGTCAGTCCTCCCCAGAACATGTGGTCATCCAGATAGTCCGCAATGTGCTTCCTCACCACCGTCCCCCCGAGGGGAAGCGCCGCATTATTGATCCCCTTGGCCAGGGTCATGATATCCGGCACCACATTCCAGTGCTCGCAGGCAAACCACTTCCCCGTCCTTCCAAAACCGGTCATGACCTCATCCGTGATCAGGAGGATCTTGTACTCGTCACAGATCTGCCGGAGCCGTTGCATGTATCCATCCGGCGGAATGATCCGGCAGTTGCTTCCCGTGATCGGTTCCACCACGATGCCTGCGATATTTTTCGGTCCCTCGACGTCGATCACCTCCCGAATCTGGTCCGCACAGAACACGTTGCACTGAGGATAGGTCTTGTCAAAGAAACACCGATAACAGTAAGGGTCCCAGATGCGGACGATTCCGGGAATGGTGGGCTCGTTGGGAAGCCTTCTCGGATCCCCCGTGATCGCCATGGCTCCGTAGGTGGCTCCATGGTAAGAACGCCACCTGGAAATGATCTTAGGCCTTCCAGTATAGGCCTTGGCAATCTTGATGGCGTTCTCATTGGCCGTGGCTCCGCCTGTGGAGAGGAACGTCTT
>JBAIXL010000137.1:0-4671 GCA_037916685.1 Methanolinea tarda | reverse complement strand
GGAGTGTCCCGCGAAACTCTTGATCACGTATTTTATCTTGCCATCACCCGCACCGAAGGGGCAGCAAAACCCTATCTGATGATCCCCCTGCAGATGCAGAGGCTTCGGGATTTCAGGGCAGTCACGGAAACCTGCGGAGTACGATCATGAGCGCGGATCTTCTATGCTATCGGGACGAAATCCAGATCGTCCTGAACAATCTCGGATCGTCATTTCTTGTCTCGTACCCGCTTTATACGATACCTCTCCTTCAACTTCAGATTGAGAAGGACGGATACCGATTCACGATTAAGACCACCCGGGAACAGCTGGGGGAAGCGGCCGGGGCGTTTGGTGATCAGCAGTATGAGGTCCCTACGTTCGACGACCTGTTCGCCTGTTTAATTCACGCGGGCCTTGTACGGTATGCGAACCAGGAGGAATTTGATTCGATATCGAAAGCGCACAAAGGTCTGAAAAAAGACGTGTTCTATGCTCTTGATACCAACCTCTTTTATCACGGTTTTCCAACCCAATCCGGGATAGATCCGGCCCATTTTCTGATCCTCGATATTACTAAAGCGGAGATCGAAAGTTCACTCAATATCAAATACAGTGCTTCGCAGATAGTCTCCCTGAAACAGGGAGCGATGTATCAGAAACAGATGCTGGATGAACTGGGAAATCAGAGAACCCGGCGAGCCCGTCTGGCCACCTATCTCGCTCTTCGCGAATTCCAGATGGTGAGGGACCGGGCGCTTCGAGTCGACACCGGGGGGCAGTTCTCTCCGGACAAGGAGATTAATGATCTGTTGATCGTCCGAGCTTTACGTCGGTTTGAACAAGAAAAAGCCTCACTTCCTATCCTGTTAACGGCAGACAAAAATGTGGCCACTCTCTGTGAGGCGGAAGGGGTTGAGTATTTTCTCTTTCAGGTCCCGTTTGTTGTCTCAAATAATCACTGTACAGCGACAGAAGCGGTGCGCCTGCTCTTTGATCTTGCGACAGTCTTTGGCTTTATTCAATGCGGGGGTCTATCTATGTACGGTGAGTTCCGCGGGAAAGGTCCGAATCTTGACGAGATCAAGATCAACACCAGAAACCGTCAAAGGGAGGAAGATCTTCAGAGGGATATAGAAATATGCCGCAGATTAACCTCGTTACCTATCGGACGATAAAAGCGGTAATTTTCGATATGGACAATACTCTGTTTGATTTTGTAGCCGCGAAGCTTCACGCTTGTCGGCAGGTAGCAGAATATGTAGGAAGAACCGATGGAGATCGTTTGTTCGAATATTTTCTGCATGGACCACATGGATTCGAACATCATGAGAACATCAAAGAGTATCTTACTGACCGGAGGTGTTTCAGCGAAGAAATCTATAGGCAGTGTATCCATATCTATCAGCAGGAAAAAATTTCCGCCCTTTCTCCCTATCCGGAAATCCATCGTATCCTGGAGGAGGTCCGCAGCAGGACCGAGAAAATGGCCATCCTGACCGATGCGCATCGTGATAATGCATTACTGCGTCTGGATCGACTGAATATGAGATCCTATTTCGATTTCATCATCACGGCCGATATGACGGGGACAAAGAAACCCGCGCCCGAGCCATTCCGCCTCGCACTTGAACTGCTAAATACGCCGGCATATGAGACCCTGCTTATCGGGGATAGTATCCGTAGAGATATTGTACCGGGAAAACTGCTGGGAATGATCACCGCCTATGCAAAGTATGGGGACCGTAATATTCGATCCCTGGAGGATTGTTCGCCGGACATCGTTCTCGACTCTGTGAAGGATATTACCCTCCTTCTGCCATGGATTGACGGGAAGGAACATCATCCTGGCGGGGATAGGAAGATTTCCTGATAGGCGCGAAGCTGGAACATAACATCTTTAAAAAAAGGGTGCACGCGTTACTTCCTGGCCGGATGGGCACGCAGGAAGTCAATCACTTCCTGGATCTCAGGAACCGCGTGTATTGGATAGACTTTGGAGAACATCACTTTCTGATGTTCGTCCAGAAGAATATTTGACCTCTCTGAAAATCCGTTGGTCTCACGGAAAACGCCATATAATTGTGCCACCTTCCCATGAGGCCAGAAGTCACACAAAAGACGTGTTTCAGAGATGTTCAGGCTTTCCGCCCAGGCTTTTTTGCAGGGGACAGAGTCCACACTGATTCCGACAGCGATGGCATTCAGCGAGGTAAGTTCCTTTCTGTTCTCCTCGAGCCCCTTCATCTGTGCAGTGCAAGTACTCGTCCAGGCCAGTGGATGGAAAGAAAGAAGGACGTATTTCGTCTCCTGTTCGAGGAGGTCAAAGGTATGATCATCCTGGTCTTTCAGGGAAAAATTAGGGGCAATGTCCCCCTTTTGGATCATGCGTGGTGATGAAGCCATGATTCCCCCTGGATTTGTTACTATAAGAGGTTATGCCCGCAGTTTTGGGGGGCCTTCGTGTTTGAAGAACGCCAAGTCTCTCGACGCGTATCGCGATTAAAACGTTATGGCTCCAGAATGGAGACGCCGTACATGGTGACGTTCTGGAGTGGGCGATAATTGGAATCTGTGTTAACCTTTCCGATGCTATCCACCACATTCATCCCCGCAATGACCTCCCCGAACACCGGATGTTTCGGATCGAGGCGGGTATTATCTACCAGATTGATGAAGAACTGGCTTCCGCCGGTATCGGGGCCGGCATTGGCCATGGCGATAGTCCCCCGGACATTATGATGGGATGAGACAAATTCATCGGGAATGGTATATCCCGGACCTCCTCTACCGGTCCCTGTCGGATCTCCACCCTGGATCATAAAACCCTCTATTACACGATGGAACGTTACCCCGTTGTAGTATCCCTGTCGCACAAGTTTTTCGAAATTCCCTGCTGTAACAGGCATATCCGCATAGAGAACAAGGGTAATGGTACCCATGCTGGTTTCCATCTGCACTCTGGTTCCATTCACAGTTGATGTCGGAGGAGGATTACTCGTGTCTGCAGGACCCCCCACGCAACCCGCACCGATCAATGCACCTATAATCACTGCGGCACAGAGGAATTGGAATCGTATCATACTACCAATTCTGCGGCGGGTGATAGGAAAAATATTTGGAAAATTGTGCCTCGTGAGAGATGCAGAATCTTGACGGTTTATCCGCTAACCGGAGGTATCACATCATACCAAATTTGGTTCTCCTGAGAATCTGGTTTACCGTCAGAGGCCGTACTGTTGGTCTCGTAAGGATTGAATGTCATTGATTGGATCTCCGGGAAATGGATATCAGATTAAGATCTGCCAGGGTGATGATCGGATAGCGCTATTTCTTTCGAATTTGGCCAGTGAGACCGGGCATTACCGTGGGTTATTTCAATATACTCCCGCCGAAGGGAACATCGCGGAGCAACCTTAATATGGGAGATGCTTCCTGTGACCAACGGGGATGAAAAAAATGAAGGAGCCAGAACCTGGACCCGTGGACATCCGCAACGCGCGGATGATGTGCGACTCCCTGTATACAAGAATGGAGAAAGAAATCGCCCGCCTCAAGAGGATAGCCAGCAAACGTCAGGGCGAGGAAAAGAAATTTGTGGTAGATCTCATCAAACGCCTGGAACAGGAAAAGGGAGACTATCGAAGGACCGGCACATCCCCGTGGGGATGATACGGGCCGCATCTCTTTTCATTTTTCTAGGATCAATTTCATTATTCTGTGCGTCCTCCAGACGAGAATGTTTCCGTTGAGGCAAGGAATAACTGGAGTGCCATCTGAACGTATGTAATGAATCTTGACCTTATCAGCCGAATGAGTGAGGGGGAAAAACAGAAGTATCTTCAGTTTCTTCTCTGGCATTACCGCGTGGTAGACGGATTCTGGTTTATCTATGTTGCCGACCGATTTGGTCAACCGGCTGCGGAAGAAGTGAATGAACAGGTCTGGGGCAGGGTGGCGGGCATGGCAGCCCGGGATATTATTCAGCGATTCGGTATCACGGAAAAAGGCCTTCATGGATTTGTCCAGGCCCTGCGGCATTTCCCGTGGGCGATGATAGTGGATTACCAAATCGAAGAGCGTCCTGATGAAGTGATCATATCCACACCTTCCTGCCCCACTCAGGAAGCCCGCCTCCGTAGAGGTCTGGGAGAGTATGTCTGCCGGGAGATGCATCGTGCGGAATTTACAAGCTTTGCGTATGAGATTGATGATCGGATCCGGGTGGAGTGTCGGTTCGCACCTCCGGATCCCCACCCTCCCGGGATGTTTTGCCAATGGCGCTTCTTCCTCGAAGGAACTGATCCTGTGTCCAGGGACTGACCCAGAGATCGACCCCGAAGCAGGCCGTACGCTGTGTCAGGAGGAAATCTCTTATCGTTGCAGGAGAACAGATAGAAAATCAGATGGTCGGACAGGAACTGCCCGTACTTCCGGACTCCCTGGATAGCCAAGAACTCGTCCGAATATGGCAGGAGATCCATACGGCACACAGCCGCGGTGAATTGGCAACAATTCTCGCACGCGAAGTATCCCGCTTCTCGATGTTCGATCTTCAGGTCATAGGGGGTGCGATGCGGGAAGAGATCCGAAAGCTCCCTTCGCCATATCGTGAGAGAGTGGGGGGGTATCTAATGGATCAGATCTTCGGAGTGCACCACCGCCTCCTCCAGAACCTATGGAATAGTGAAT
>JBAIXL010000136.1:0-3028 GCA_037916685.1 Methanolinea tarda | reverse complement strand
TCTCTCCCGAAATGAGAGACTCTCCCAGATCATACCTCGAATCATTGCGGGATATGTCATCACGTACCTGATTGGATGGATAAGTCTCTTCATCGCACTCTATATTCTCTGACCTTTCCTTGACCGTTGAATATCGGGGATCCGGTATGCCGCCGAGATATCTAAAACCGTAACCAGATTAACAAGGGAGATGGGATTTCAAAAAGGTTAGGAAGGGTTCGAGTGGGAACTACAGCTTCAGCTGAGCCAGTGCATCAAACACCATCTTCCGGTACGCGGCGGGATCGATCCGGTATATCTCCATCGCTTTCTTGGAGTCGTCATCCGATCCCAGCCGGTCCAGACGGTCCAGGGTGGCCCGGGCCGTATCCAGAATCCAGAGATTGCGCGTGTCGGCATCCACCGCCGTAATCGATTCCGCACGAACCGAGATCAAGGCCGCCCCTGTCGGTGTTTCGTACACACTGGGTTTTCCCACCACGGAAACGAATGCAGGAGGTTCTATCCGGGCAATCTGCTGCATGGCGTCGGGCTGATAACTGCCGGCTATGATATAAAAGGTTCCGGTCGGGTCGGCTATCCGCGCCTGGTAGAACATATTCTGGTCTCCCTTACGTTCCTTCTCGGTCAGCGTACCGACCAGGAAGACCCGATTTGCGCGTTCCCCGGAAGGAAGAAGGACATACGTGGGACTTTTCTCTTCCTTTCCTTCCTTGAAATGATGCCGGGCTTCCCGAAGTTCCTGAGCAAACGCCCTTTTCGCGGGCTCCCGCTCAAACGCTCCATAGGATCGTGAGGGGGCGTTCATGGACTTCCCCCCGCACGGTTCAACAGATCGGCAAGGTTTCGGGTGTCGTAGATCTGCGGGGTGCATTCCTTTACCAGAATACGATCGTCCATCTCACTGCCTCGGCAATGGAAGTACCTTCCCTGTAGACGATCCCGTATCCGGAAGAAGACCTCATCCATTCCGAGGGGATTATTTTCGGCCAACTCCACGGCCTCTTCCAGGGACATCCCCGTCATTTGCTCCACCACGCTGCAGGGGATGAGAAGATTATAGGTTTTAGTCCCTGAATCAAGAACCCCTTTGATGCGCAAGTCGTATCGAAACGTGGACTGAATCTCATGAACCGGACAGTAGTTCTGGCGGGAAAGAACCCGATTGCATCCATTTACCGGGCATCTCTTTACCAGCCCCGATCCCGGGGCGATGTGCACCAGGGAACCCGAGACCACTTCTCCCGTTCGGACAGAGATATCCATATCTTCCGGGACATACATGGCCCCGGTCAAGTTCAGCTGCATGCGACCGGCAAACTCATCCACCTGGGCATAATATACCGAATATACCGTGTCGAGA
This sequence comes from Methanolinea tarda, assembly GCA_037916685.1. Taxonomy (GTDB): domain Archaea; phylum Halobacteriota; class Methanomicrobia; order Methanomicrobiales; family JACTUA01; genus JAJRCM01. The sequence continues at coordinate 1,665 of JBAIXL010000136.1, read as the reverse complement.
TTGAGCTTCTCTTTCCCGGCGTCCTTCCAGATGGTGAACTTGATGGTGCCGGATTCGTCTCCCAGGAGGCCTACCTGCAGCATCCGGGGATGGGAGGGCTCCCACTCCTGAATCATTTTTGCGCGGAGATTGCCGATCCCCGGTTTCAAATCCGAAATTTTCTGGAGGGCGGGAATGATGGGAGTGTCCTGATCGGTAGGGGTGACCGTGGTTCCGGTATGAATACTCAGGCTGGGGGATCCTCGGTATTCATCCACGACCGCAGATTCGATGCGGTACCAGGAACCTTCCTGCAGAGGCGACGTTCCTGCGCGAGACCAGATGACGAAACGAATCGCTCCAGACGGATCCGCGAGGATGCCGGCCTGGGAGATAGCCGGTGTGGGGGGGGTCGACAGGGAGACCACCTTTCCCTCAATGGTTACCCATTCTCCCGGAAGGAGGGAACCGATCTCCTTCACTTCTGATGACTTAGATGAAAGCGACGAGAGAGAGTATTCCTTGGCCAGTTCGTTCAGGACCGTGCGTTCTGCCTCAGTGGCATGCACGCCGAATTCTTCGATCAGACGTCGAAGTTTCATTTCTATTTTCTTTTTATCCGGAGTTTTTCCCTTTGATTCAATTTTTTGGGAGATTCTTTCAACCATTTCATGTGTATCCATATACATCTCCAAGAAGCATGTCGCGGGGCACGCTTATATATCATGGTTGCGTGGGGTGAAAATGTATGCCGGTTACTTCTTCCGTATTCAACCTTGACAGGTATATCCAAAGACGACCGGGGTGACCTCAGAATTTCCATTGAAAACGATCGAAGGTTTAAGTAGTACCATGGACACACTCTGAGAGCATGGCAGTAACGGCAGATAGCACGATCATGGAGCTCCTGCGGGAGAAACCGGATTCTGCTGAGGTTTTGTTCAAGTTTGGTATGGGGTGTCTCGGGTGTGCGGTAGCCCGGGGAGAGAGCATACGAGAAGCGGCCATGGCTCATGGTATCCCCCTTCAGGAACTTCTGGACGCACTGGGGATTGCAGAAAAATAACTATTTCTCATTTTTCAGACGCTGGTAGAGCGCCTTCAATTCACATAGGGATGCTTCGGGGTGCATGTTCAGGTACTCCGCGATCTCCGGTTCGTGCAGGAGTCGACACGTGCTGCAGCTCCAGACCTCCCCACCTGCAGAGCTATCTACCCAGGATCCCAGCCCAACCTCCAGACACGGATAAAAAGGGCAGTAGCAGAAATCGCACCTCTGTCCCTCAAAATGGCAGGGATAATACCGGCACGTATCGGGGCACCATTCGACCCAGTGATCCCCTCCATACCGGCTGAAGATGAAAAAGGAGGGACGTTCACGCCGGGTCTCTCCCGTGTGACGTTTCAAAGATTCCTGGACACCACGGCGGACCGCCTCATAGATTCTGCGACCGGGTTCTGTGTAGGTTCCGGCATAGATGTGTCGAATTTCACCTTCTCCGGCCGTAACGACCGCATCCGTACCGGTGCCGGTAACCGTTTGCCCTGCGTCCTCCAGCCCCTTTACCTTGGCTTCGGTCGCTACCATCATCGATTCCAGGAGAGCCCCGGGGGAGAGTCCCTCGGCGCTACAAACGATGATATTGATCGTATGAAGGCCGGATTCCTGGGCCTTTCCGAGTCCGG